>CAYONR010000012.1:0-20281 GCA_964405365.1 uncultured Halanaerobiaceae bacterium | reverse complement strand
ATTAATGATGCAAACATAGTTAATACAAGAGTTAAAAAGACATTCCCTCTAGAAAAAACCACTCCTCCTCATGTTATTATATATATACACTCACTGTTAATATTATAACAAACTTTAACAATTTAATCAACAAAAATTTATTCTAAAAACTTATATAAAATTTTATTAATAAAAATGTCAACGATTTCTGGATCAAATTGACTGCCTGCATTATCATAAAGTTCAGCAATTGCTTCATCCTTTGTGAAGAGCTCTTTATATAAACTTTTGTTAACCATTACATCAAAGGCATCAATAACAGAAATAATCCTGGCCTGAATCGGTATTTCTTCCCTGGAAATCCCCCTTGGATATCCATTTCCATCCCATCTTTCATGATGGTGAAGAATTATATTAGCTATATCAGTCAATTTATCAGATGATCTAGCAATCCTATAACCAGTCTCTGGATGTTTTTTTATTTCATCCCATTCTTCATCTGTTAATTTTGCTTTTTTATTTAATATTTTTTCAGGGGTAGAAATCATTCCAATATCATGCAGATAAGCAGCCTTTTCTAGTTTTTCCATTTCATTTGAATTAAACTTTAATTCCTCCCCAATTTCAACTGCCATCTTCTTTAATCTCTCGCAATGAAGTTCTGTCTCAAATTCTTTTTCTCCTAGTTTCCCCATTAAAGTATCTAATACTATATTTTTAACTTCTTCACTCTCTTTAATCTTATTTTCATACATATTTGTATCAGCATTCTTTAAAACCTCATTAATATCTTCATTTTCAGATTTCTTTGTAGCTAAACCAAGGGCAATACTTACTGGAATTATTGAACTATCCTCATTCTGGCAATTTATTTTTATTCTTTTCAGAATATTTTTAGCCTCTTTACTAGAAGTATCTGGCAGAATAATTGTGAACTCATCTCCACCAAATCTACCTATTATATCTTCTTTTCTACAGGATTCTTTTAATATTGCAGCTATTTTTTTTAATAACTCATCGCCAGCTTTATGACCAAAAGCATCATTGACCAGCTTTAAACTATTAACATCTCCAGCAATTATTGATAACGGCAACTGTCTCTCACTATCTAACCTCTTTAATTCTTCTTCAACAAACATTCTATTGTATAAACCAGTCAACTTATCATGAAATCCAAGATATCTTATTTCTTTCTCCGCCCTGAATCTTTTAATTGCAGTTGCAGTATGAGAAACCAAAAGTTCTGTTAATTTTAAATCATTTTTATCAAATTTTTCAACTTCTGTTGAAATAACTTGAAATATTCCATACTCCTCTATTGGTACTGTAATAGCTGATCTATACTCACTTTTAACTGGATTTGCTAACTCCTCTTCTCTCACATCTCTGGTAATATGTGACTCCTGATTCTTATAAACCTTCCCTCCAATTCCTTCTATTGGACCGGAGACTGAACCTCCATCAGGAACACCAGAAGAGGTCATTTTAACTTTAAACATATCATCTTCAACTAAATCAAGAGTACATACATCAAATTCCAAAATTCTTTCAGCCGCTTCTACCGTAAGTTCATAAACAACTTCCTCATTATTAGCTGAAGCAAGCCTTATCGCAACATTATGAAGTTCTTCAATTTTGTTTTGAGCCATAACCCTATCAGAAACATCTCTAACAACCATAACAGCTCTATCTGAACCAGCCGCAATCATCCTGGCTTCAAACCATTTGTTTCCACCTAAAACTTCTAATTCATACTCAAAAACTTTAATCTCAACATCCTTCAAAGCTTCACTCAAATTTTTCATGATCACTTCTGCTTGTTTTTCAGGTAAAACTTCTTCAATTTTTTTACCTAATAATCTTTCTCTTGAATCATATAAATTTTCATTCTGGCCAGTCCATATCTTTAGATATCTACCATTTTCATCTAAAAACAGTAATATATCAGGTAACGTTGCAATTATTGACTGGAATAGTTCTTCTCTTTCATATAAGCCTTTTTCAGCTTTCCTTTGTTCTGTTATATCTTCGCCAAGACACAACACACCTTTAACATCTTTATTTTCAGAAAATACAGGCTGCCTTTTAATTTTCAAGATATGCCTTTTCCCATGTTGATCCGTTATACTCTGCTCTACAGTTAGCTTCTTTCCAGTTTCAAAAACAACCCTATTGTCTGCTATAAAAGACTCAGCTTCTTTAGTACGCATAAAAATTTCTTCAACAGTTTTATTTTTAATACTTTTAGGCATTAATCCAAAAAAATCAGCATGGATATTATTCACTTCTTGATATGTATCTATTTCATCGTGATACCAGGCATGAAAATCTAATTCTTGAAAAAATACATTATATAAGTCTTCATTGGTGAGCATACTCCCATTTATTTTCTGATTTAACGACAAAAAAATCACCTCTATATAATATCTAAATTTAAAATCTAGTTTATAAATAGTTCTTAATACTTAATTTCTCGGTAAATATAATTTCTCCTGCTTAAAAATAAAAAAACCCTACCGATGAAAAATCGGCAAGGCTGATTTATAAATATATTTAAATTATTAATTTATCTTAAATGAGCTTTTCCTTTATAAACTAATCCTCTAATACCATCTAAAGTAATTTCTTCGCCATCTTCTAATTCATTTATTTCTTCACCGACACCTACAACAACAGGAATCCCAAAATTAAGTCCTACAATAGCAGGATGAGAAGTCAAACCACCTTTAGCAGTAATTACAGCTGCTGCCTTTTCCATGGCAGGAATAAATTCTTTATCAGTTATTTCCGTAACTAATATGTCGTTTTCATTGATTTTCTCATTAGCCTCTTTAGCAGTATTGGCAATAACAACCTTCCCAGTTACTATACCTCTACCAACCCCAATTCCTTCAATCAATGGTTTACCAACTACTTCGACTTTTATTAAATTAGTTGTACCAGGCATGCCAGTAGGAGCTCCTGCAGTTATTGTAATTAAATCTCCAAGTTTAATTAATCCATGTTCCAACGCTGTATCAATTGCTGTATCAATCATCTCATCTGTTGAACTAGTGAATTTACTGATTAATGGATAGACGCCCCAGCATAATGTTAAGAAATGTTGAACCTTTTTACTAGGTGTTGCCGCAATTATTTTAATAAAAGGTCTAAATTTCGAGACAACTCTAGCAGTTAAACCAGACCCCGTAGCAGTTAATAATGCATCTGCATCAAGATTTACTGCAGTCTCACAGGCTGCAAAACTAATTGATTCAGTTGTTGAGTTGCTACTAGGCTTCCTTTTAGCCATTTTCTCTTTAAATGCATGGGATTCTTCCATTTCTATTGCTATCCTGGCCATAGTTTCTACTGATTGAACAGGGTATTTACCTGCAGCAGATTCACCAGAAAGCATAATTGCATCAGTCCCATCGACAATAGCATTTGCAACATCAGAAGCCTCGGCTCTTGTTGGACGCGGATTTCTTATCATAGAATCAAGCATCTGGGTAGCAGTAATAACTGGAATGGCCGCTTCATTACATTTTTCAATTATCACTTTCTGAATAACTGGAACTTTCTCAGTAGGAATTTCCACTCCTAAGTCACCCCGGGCCACCATAATCCCATCAGAAACTTCTATAATCTCATCAATATTTTCTACGCCTTCTTCATTCTCAATCTTTGGAATAATATTTATATCTTCTGCTCCATTTTCTTCTAATAACTTTCTAATCTCTAAAACATCTGAAGCTTTTCTAACAAAAGAAGCAGCAATAAAGTGGACTTCTTCTTCCACCCCTAATAGAATATCTTTGCGATCCTTATCAGTTAGAGCAGGAAGCTGAACTTTAATTCCTGGAAGATTAACGCCTTTTCTCGAGCCTAGTTCACCGCCATTGATTATTTCACAATAAATATCATTACCCTCTATATTCTTAACATTAAGCTCAATCAATCCATCATCAATTAGAATTACACTATCTTTTTTAAGATCTTCATTTAATTTTTTATAAGTAACACTTACCCGATTTTTATCGCCTTCAATCTCATCAGTTGTTAGAATTATCTCTTCTCCTGCTGTTAAATCGACTTTATCATCTTTTAAAACTCCGGTTCTTACCTCAGGCCCCTTAGTGTCAAGCATGATACCAATAGGTTTCCCGAATTCCTCTTCAACTTCTCTAACCATATCCATCCTGGCTTTCTGTTCAGCATGATCACCATGGGAAAAGTTAAACCTGGCAACATTCATACCTGCTTCAGCCATCTTCAATATAGTTTCTTTATCATTGCTGGCAGGTCCAAGTGTACAAACAATTTTAGTTTTTCTCATTTTAAATCCTCCTTATAGTATTATAGCCTTATAGATTCTGAAATTATAGAGATAGTATATGAGCTAATTCTACAATTTCATGATTAACTTTATCTTCTTCTTTCAAAACTTCTCTTAAAGATGTACTTATTATATCATGGTTTCTATAACCAACCATCAATTTATTCTTGCCATCTCTTAACAATTTTACTGCTTCATAACCCATTCTACTTGAAAGAATTCTATCCATGGCAGTTGGAGAGCCTCCACGTTGGAGATGGCCAAGTATAATAACACGGGTCTCCAGTCCAGTTCTCTCTTCTATCTCGTTACTAAGATCAAAAGCCGGACTTTCTGACTGCTTACGATTTGGTTTTAAATCACCATTAACTCCTTCAGCAACCATAATAATACTGTGGAGTTTACCTCTATCATAACCCTGTTCTATCTTATTACAGACTTCTTCTGAAGTAAACTCTATCTCAGGAATTAAAATATATTCTGCACCACTGGCCAGACCACTCATTAAAGCTAAGGCTCCAGAATGACGCCCCATAACTTCAATAATAAAAGTCCGCTCATGGGATGTGGCAGTGTCTCTAATTTTATTGACTCCATCAATTACAGTATTCATAGCTGTATCAAAACCTATACAATAATCAGTACCACCGAGATCATTATCTATAGTACCTGGAATACCAATCACCCTTATATCAGACTCTTCAGCTAATTTTTCTGCCCCCTGAAGACTTCCATCACCACCGATGATTACTACCCCCTCGATGTCTTCTCTCTCTAAATTTTCTATAGCCTTTTTCCTGCCCTCTACAGTTTCAAATTCAGGACATCTTGCTGAATGAAGAATTGTTCCTCCACGATGGATTATATCAGCAACGGATCCTCTATGCATCGTTTCAAAATTTCCTTCAATCATACCACTATAACCATGTTTAATACCAACAACATCCATATCAAAATAGATCGCTGTCCTTACAACAGATCTAATTGCAGGATTCATACCAGGAGCATCTCCACCACTGGTCATTACAGCAATTTTTTCACCCATATATATTCCTCCTTAAAAATTCTCATTTAAAAATTCATAAACTTCTTCTGCTTCACTAGTCAAGCTTTTGATCTGATAACTATCATCAGATAATTTTTCTATTTCAATCATAAATCCATTTGCCAGTAACTTATCTTCTATTTTATCAGCTTCTGATTTATCATGAGCTACATAAACAATCTGCCACATCCTAATGCCCCTCTCCTTTTTTCATTATTTATTAAGAAGATTCTTGCCAGCTATGCCTGGCTCAGTCATCTCATGGGGATTTAATATCTCATCAAGCTCTTCCTCAGTCAAAATACCTTCTTCTAATATAATACTTTTTACAGATTTATCTTCTTCTAAAGCCCTTTTTGCAATTCTAGAAGCAGCTTCATAACCAACATGAGGGTTAATAGCAGTAATAATCCCAACACTATTTTCAACCAGATTTTTACACCTTTCAACATTAGCTTCAATACCCTGAATACAATTTTTATTAAAAGTATCAATACTATTTTTTAGCATCTCTATCGATTGGAAAAGATTATAAATCAAGACAGGCTGCATCACATTTAATTCCAGTTGTCCAGCTTCAGCTGCCATTGTCACTACTGTATCATTACCAATAATCTGAAAAGCCACCTGATTAACAACTTCTGGAATAACTGGATTAACCTTGCCAGGCATTATAGATGATCCCGGCTGAACAGCTGGCAGATTAATTTCATTAATACCTGTTCTAGGTCCAGAGGATAAAAGTCTTAAATCGTTTGCTATCTTAGAAAGATTGGTAGCAGCTGTCTTTAAAACAGATGAAACTCCAACAAGAGCATCAACATTCTGGGTAGCATCTACAAGGTCTTCAGCCTGCTGAAATTCCCGACCAGTAATATCATTTAATACAGAGGTAACATTATTAACATATTCCAGGTCAGCATTTAAGCCTGTTCCAATAGCTGTTGCCCCTAAATTTATTATAAGCAAATCATCAATTGTATTTTCAATTCTCTTTTTATCCCTTAATAATGAAGTAGCATAAGCGTTAAACTCCTGCCCTAACCTAATAGGAACTGCATCTTGAAGTTGGGTTCTCCCCATCTTTATCACATCATTAAATTCTTCGGCCTTATCTTTAAAAGCCAGACGCAAGTCTTCAACCTTCTCAAAAAGTTCTTCTAACATAGTAATGACTGCTACTCTTACTGCAGTAGGTATAACATCATTAGTGGATTGACCCATATTAACATGATTATTAGGATGAATAACCATATAGTCCCCTTTTTCGCCGCCAAGTATCTCAGTAGCTCTATTGGCTAAAACCTCATTCATGTTCATATTAATGGAAGTACCGGCTCCCCCCTGAACAGCATCAACAATAAACTGTTCCTTTAAACTTCCTCCAGCCACTTCATCACAGGCCTGTATAATAGCATTCGCCTTTTCTTCTGAAAGAAGCCCTATTTTTTTATTACTAATAGCTGCTGCCTTTTTAACCTTGGCAAGTGCCCTAACAAGTCGAGGATGAATCTTTAGATCAGTAATCTTAAAATTCTCAGCAGCCCTTAATGACTGTATACCATAATATGCATCTACTGGAACTTCCTTTTTACCGATTGAATCTCTTTCTTCTCTTGTTTGCATAACTTTATCCTGCCCCCATTATTTAATATTACTCATCATTTTTAACCCAGTATTCTTTAGAAAGAATCATAATTCCCTTGTTCTGACCAAAATTTTCAACCAATATAACTGGCCTTTTACCTCGATTAGCTTTCAACTTTTCTTTTAAACTTTTTAAGTTACCTCTCTCTTTATTTGTGAGTTCAATAACTAAAGGCTGAATATTTAAGGGTATTATCCTTGAAACAATAATCTTGCCTTCATCAACCTTCCCCTCTATCAATAACGGTTTATACTCTTCAAGCTTTAACTGAAACTGCTCATAAGCATCAGGGAAAGCAATTACTTCTATAGTATCTGACCAGCACTCTAATGTCAAGAATGCCATTCTGTTTTGATTTTTAGTAATATGTTCTTTAATTTCAGTAAGATATCCACCAATTATAGCTGTTGAACCATCATCTAAGTTTATATTAATTAAACCTAATTTTTCAAATAACTCTTTATACGGGTCAAGTGGATGGCCTGAAAGAAAAATCCCAAGATATTCTCGCTCGCTTTTCAATCTCTGCTGATGGTCCTCTTCATCAAGATCAGGAAACTTAAAGTCTTCATCATAAAATTCTTCTTCCTGTTCTACCATATCAAAGAAAGATCTCTGACCAGCAGCCTTCCTCTCTTTGCTGCTAGAATACCTGCTAAAAAGTTCTTCAAGTGAACTAATAATCTGATTCCTATTTTCTTTAAAAGAATCAAATCCTCCTGCATGCACCAGTGATTCAAGTCCTGACTGCTTAATTGCTGACAGATCAACTCTTTTCATAAAGTCAATTGTAGATTTAAAAGTCCCACTCTTTCTTTCCTCGATAATAGCTTCAATTGCTTTACTCCCCAGATTTTTAACAGCCTTTAAGCCAAATCTTATTTTCTTATCTGAAACTTTAACAAAATCATGATAACTCTGATTTGCATCTGGAGAAAGCACTTCTAAACCTATTTCTCTTGCCCCAGAAATATAATCAGCAACTTTATTAAGATTATGCATCACACTACTTAATAAAGCAGACATAAACTCTTCTGGATATTTAACCTTAAGGTAGGCTGTCTGATAAGCCAAAAGAGCATAAGCAGCACTGTGAGACTTATTAAAACCATAGCCAGAGAAGTATTCCATCTGATCAAAAATTTCATTTGCAACTTCTGCTGAGAGCCCATTTTCCCTGGCACCATCAATAAACTTCTGCCTCTCGTTAGCAACTAATTCTTCTTTTTTCTTACCCATTCCTCTTCTTAAAATATCAGCTTCTCCCATACTGAATCCACCAATCTTACTGGCAATCTCCATAACCTGTTCCTGATAAAGAATCAAGCCATAAGTATCTTCCAGGATCGGCTCAAGGTCAGGGTGAAGGTATTCAGGCTCTTTTTTCCCATGACGACAATCTATATAATCATCGACTAGATTACTACCTAATGGTCCAGGCCTGCCTAAAGCTAATAATGCTATTATATCTGCAAATCTATTCGGTTTTAATTTACTATTAAGATTCTGAAATAAATAAGATTCCATCTGGAAGACTCCAGCAGTCTTCCCTTCACTTAATACTTCATAAACCTCTTGATCATCAAGACTGACATTATCAATATCAAGCTTTTCACCATAATTATCTTCAATCGACTTCAATGTATCTCTGATTACAGATAAATTTCTTAAACCAAGAAAATCCATCTTTAAAAGGCCTAAAGCTTCAACCTCTTCCATTGGTAGTTGAGTAATCCTGACCCCATCCTGCAACTGCAATGGAACCTTTTCTACTAAAGGGTCAGCACCAATTATAACTCCTGCAGCATGGGTTGATATATGCCGGGGCATGCCTTCAACCTTTTTCGCAAACTCAAGCAGTCTAGAAATTTCTCCACCATCACCGGCCATTTCAGCCAACTTATCATTCTCTTTAAAAGCCTCTTCAAGAGTAATCCCAGGTCTAGCCGGAATATTTTTAGCAACATTATCAACTCTACCATATGAAATATCTAAAGCCCTGCCAACATCTCTAACAGCAGCTCTAGCTGCCATCGTTCCAAAGGTTCCTATCTGAGCTACTTTGCTGGCTCCATATTTATTTTTAACATATTCAATAATCTCATCCCGTCTATCATCAAAGTCAATATCTATATCAGGTAAAGTTACCCGTTCTGGATTTAAAAACCGTTCAAAAATCAGGCCATATTTTAAAGGGTTAATTCTGGTTATATTCAATAGATAGGATACAAAACTTCCTGCAGCAGAGCCTCTTCCAGGCCCAACCCTAATATCTCTTCTCTCAGCCTCATTTATAAAATCATAGACTATTAAGAAATAGGCTGCATAGCCCATATCACAGATTATATCAAGTTCATATTCAAGTCTCTCTTTAGCCTCCTGATCATCGGGCGTCTCCTTATCTAAAGACTGATAACATAACTTTCTCAGTAACTCCTCTGAAGATAAATCCTTATACCCTTCTGGTCTTGGATAGGCAGGCAGATAAAATTGACCAAACTCCAGCTCAAGATTACAGCGCTCGGCAATCCTGACCGTATTCTCCATCGCCTCAGAAATCTGGCCAAACTTCTTACCCATCTCCTCAGAAGATTTAAAGTAAAATTCTTCATTAGGAAACTTCATTCTATCTTCTTCAGCAACTGTTTTGCCGGTCTGTAAAGCCAATAACAGATCATGAAGTTCAGCATCATCTTTTTCGAGATAATGTGAATCATTAGCAGCAATCAAAGGAATATTTTCCTTTTGGCTAATCTCTAATAATTTTTGATTAACCTTTTTCTGCTCACCCAATCCATGGTCCTGAAGCTCTAAATAAAAATTATCTTTACCAAAGATCTGCTGATATTCTCTAGCTAACTCTTCTGGGTTTTTACTGCCTTCACTTAAAATAGCCTGAGCTATCTCACCCTGCAGACAGGCAGAGGAAGCTATAATACCATTAGAATATTCTGCCAGCAAATCTTTATCAACTCTAGGCTTATAATAAAAACCCTCCAGATGAGCCTGGGAAACAACTTTGATTAAATTATGATAGCCCTCCTTATTAGAGGCCAGCAATATCAGATGATAATTCTTCTGGCTTTCCCTTGCCTTCATACTACCAGGGGCAACATATACCTCACAGCCAATTATCGGCTTTATCCCTGCCTCTCTGGCCTTCCTGTAAAATTTAATCATCCCATAAAGATTGCCATGATCAGTTATAGCACAGGCTTTCTGGCCATGTTCCTGAGTCTTCCTGATCAGATCATCAAGCCTGATTGCTCCATCAAGCAGACTATATTCAGTATGATTATGTAAATGGACAAAATCTTTCATAGGCTATTTCCTCTCTTAAAAAATCTCAATTTAAATCTTAAGCTATATACTTTGTTTTTAATTATAATTATGTTATAATATATAAGGATTGAATTTAAATCCAGGAGGTGAAGTTTAAATGGATAAAGAAAAAGTACAAGATGTTTTAGATCAAATAAGACCTGGTCTTCAAGCTGACGGCGGTGATGTCGAATTAGTTGCCGTTGAAGATGACGGTACAGTTAAAGTTAGATTAACAGGTGCCTGTGCCGGTTGCCCGATGTCCACAATGACTTTAAAGAATGGCATCGAAAGAGCATTAAAAGATCACATTCCAGAAGTAAAAGAAGTAGTACAGGCTTAATTTAAATAAACTTTGATATTTACAGCCCCGTCAGGGGCTGTTTTTCTGTTTTATTCACCCTCTTCTTCAACCTCTTCAAGATCAAGCCCAATCTCTAAATCACCAAATAGTATATCTTCAATGTCATTAATCATTGTACTAAATCTAGCCCTGGATTCTAAATACTTTTTTACATACTGGTTCATCTCAACCAGCTTCTGCAGTTCTTCCAGCCTGTTTTGATCCTCCTCTGGAACCTCTTTATCCTGTGATTCCAGATAATTTGCCTTCCAGACTAAATTTTGATACTCCTTTAAGATATCAATACTCTTCTCTTTCTCCTTAATCTTTTCCCTGGCCTCCTGATAATTTTTATATTCATCAGAATCTTTAATCGCCTTGGCCAGCCTGTGACTTAAATTATAAACTGACATCAAATCACCTGCCTTTATGGATATTTTTTTATAAACCTGATATCTTTTAAGCCATCATCAATCTCAGCAATTGCAGCACTGTAATACTTCATCCTCTTTCTTGAAGTAGGGGAACCAGGGTTAATAATATCCTGACCCTCAAGCTCCTTATGAAAAGCATCATGGGTATGGCCAAATATTATAATATCAGCCTCAGGAAACATATACTGGAGCCCATTAACCTTTTCACCTCTAACTTTATGGCCATGGGTCATGGCAATATCAGTTCCTGCTATAGTTAACTCTCTACTTATCGGCAGATCATTTATTTTATATGAATCACAATTACCCTGAACCGCCTTAACAGGAGCAATCTTCTCTAATTTTTTTAGAGTCTCAACAGTTGTTAAATCTCCAGCGTGAAGAATTAGTTCACAACCTTCGAGCTCATCAAACAACCATTCCGGCAATTGTCTTGCCCTATCAGGTACATGGGTATCCGATATTATAGCTACCTTCATATTAATCACCTCAACTAATTGAAGAAATAAGACCCGGACGAGCAAAATTGCTTAATCCGGGCCATAAATATTTTATGATGCTTTCTCGTCACTACTTGAATTATCAGATTTGTGGTCAGTACAATAAAAACCTGACCCTTTAAAGCGGATTCCTGGAGCTCCAATAATTCTTTTTACCTCTCCAGAACAATCAGGACATTCTTTTAATGCCTCATCTTTAATACCCTGAAGCTTCTCAAATCTTCCACACTTTTCACATTCGTATAAATAAGTTGGCATATTGCTTCACTCCCAATCTATATAGTTATCCCTATTTATAATTTATAATACAAAATCATCTATTTGTCAAGAGTTATTGCTATTAGAATCGCCATTAGCATCGATAAAATTACTCCGATAACCCCAGTAATTATAAGCCATTACAACAAAATACCCAATTAAAAATCCCCAATTATTATTTATGAAAAAATATATAATACCAGCAGAAAAATTAATAATGATAACTCCAAGCACAATAATATCAGATAATTTAACTTTAATTAACTGCCAGGGCAATAAACCAAGTCCTATAAATACTCCAATATCATTACCAAAGACAAGCCCTGCTATCCCTATTACACCAAAAACAATCGCCAGAAATAAATCCATAAACCAATTAACCTCCTGTATTTTCAGTCTCAATTTTTCTCTCTAACAGACCGATCGTCTCAACATGATAAGTCTGGGGAAACATATCAACTGCAGTTAAATCTTTAATCCTATAATCTTCAGAAAAAGCCTTTAAATCCCTGGCCAATGTAGTCGGATTACAGGAAACATACAATAAATTTTCAACGCCATTATTTTTTATTAGCTCAACAGTTTCATCTGGCAAGCCTTTTCTAGGGGGATCAAATATTATTAATTCATCATCAGCTAAATCATCTGGCAGGAGATCTTCAACAGAACCTAACTGAAAATCCACTAAATCATTGGCCTCATTTAACTCTGCATTAATCCTGGCAGCCTGAATCGATTCAAGGGAAATATCAATTCCGGTAATATTTTCAAACTTATCAGCAAGATAAATAGCTATTGCTCCAGAACCACAGAAAGCATCGTATATTTTATCCGGGTTAATTCTATCAACATACCCCTTAATCAAACTATAAAGTTTCTCAGTCTGAACAGTATTAACCTGAAAAAATGATTCAGGATAAATAGAATATTTATTCTTCCCAATATAATCAACAATATAATCCTTGCCAGCAATCAACTCAGAAACCTCACCTAAAATCCTATTTGTCTTTTCAGTGTTGATATTCTGGTAAATACTAACTAGAGCCTGCTCTTCACCTATAAAATCCTTCAACTCATCTAAAACCTCTACTGGCAGAGAATTTCTAACGACCACTGTCAACTGTAATTGTCCAGTACAATAACCAGACCGGATTACAAAATGCCTTAAAATACCCTGATCCGCTTCTTCATCATAAGCTCTAACATTATGCTTATTAAAAAAATCCAGCACCTTATCTAACAGCCGATTAATCGGCTGATGCTGGATCTTACATTCTGGAAACTCTATTATCTCATGACTCCCAGCCTTATAAAAACCAGTTATTAATTCATCATCTCTTTCTCCAACTGGAAATTGACCTTTATTCCTATAATACCAGGGGAAATCCATACCCTGTACTTCAAAATCAGGCCACTTCTCCAATTTGCCGATCCGATCAAATGATTCTTCAATAATCTTCTTTTTAAACTCCAACTGAGTCTGATAATCAGCATGCTGGAGCTGACAACCGCCACATTCAAAAAAGACAGGACAATCTGGTTGAATCCGACAATCAGCCTCATTAACTACCTCTATAAGTTCTGCCCTGGCCAGATTATCCTTCCGTTCAGTAATCCTTGCTTTAACAGTCTCTCCAGGTAAGACATTCTTAATAAAGACCACTGGTCCATCTTCTGGCCTGGCCAAACCTTCTCCACCATAAACAATCTTTTCAATATTAAGTAAGTACTCTCCTCCTACTTCGACGGTTACCACCTCCATTACCCCTATATACTTTAACTATTAAGTTCATTTAATATTTCCCTGGCCCTGGCAGGATAATCAGTAATTATTGCATCAACGTTCATCATTAATAATTTCCGGATTATTTCGTCTTCATTAACTCCAAAAACATTAACTGCCATATCCCGCTTATGACATTCTCCAACGATATCAGGTACTACAGCAGGATAAAAGGGATGAATAGCTTCAGCCCCAAGCTTTTCAGCATACTCCCAGGGCTGATAGATTCCGGCCATATATAATACACCGGTTTTAGCTTCCGGTTCTAAATCTTTAATTTTTTTAATACTATAATGATTAAAGCTAGAGAAAATAGTCTTATGAAATATCCCGAATTCTTTAGTCAATTTTATAACTTTTTCCTCCATACCTTCATATCTAACATTACCATTTTTAAGTTCTAAATTAATTATATCCATATTTTGAATAACTTCAAGCACATCTTTTAGCAAAGGTAATTTTGTATCAACAAATTCACTGGAAAAGAAACTGCCTGCATCTAATTTCTCTAACTCACTAGCAGATAAAGTATTTACAGGACCTTCCCCATCCGTAGTTCGATCAATCTTCTCATCATGAATCACAACAGGCACCCCATCTGCAGAAAGTTGAACATCAAATTCAACTCCATCTGCAGATGCTTCTATAGCCTTTTTAAATGAAGGTAATGTGTTTTCTGGAGCTGAGCCCATTGCGCCTCGATGGCCCAGAATTTTAGTTTCAATCATCAAAATCCTCCTTTATCTTTTAGCAACTTCTTCCCTGATAAGCTTATTGGCCAGTTGAGGATTTGCTTTACCCCGTGTTTCTTTCATAACCTGACCTACAAGAAAACCGACAGGGCGATCATTACCACTCTGAATCTCTTCAACTACATCCTGATTCTCATCTAAAATATTATTGATTATTTCAACCAATTTATCTTCATCACTTATCTGGGTTAAACCTTTCTCTTCAACAATCTCTTCTGGCTCTTTACCTGTTTTAAACATCTCTTCAAAAACATCTTTAGCTATCTTAGAAGAAATCGTTCCATCATCTATTAATTTAAGTAAACTGGCTAATTTATCTCCAGTAACATTTGATTCATCTGGGGCGATACCCTCTTCATTACTTAACTTTAAAAATTCACCCATTAACCAGTTACTGGCTTCTTTAGGCTTGGAATAATTCTGTACAGTCTCCTCAAAAAGATTGGCCAATTTAAAATCATCAGTTAAAACTTCAGCATCGTATTCTGGTAGTTCATACTCATCAATAAATCTCTCTTTTTTAGCCAATGGAAGTTCAGGTAAATTATCATCAGTCTCTTTAATCCATTCATCAGAAATTTCTAAAGGCATTAGATCTGGTTCAGGGAAATATCTATAATCATCTGCTTCTTCTTTTCCCCGCATTAAAACAGTTTCGTTACTGGTATCATCCCAGCTTCTGGTCTCCTGGCTAATTTCTTCGCCATTTTCAAGCATCTTTCTCTGTCTTTTAACTTCAAAACTCAATGCATTCTCAACTGCTTTAAAGCTATTCATATTCTTAACTTCTACTTTTACGCCAAATTCTTCCTGACCCTCAGGCCTTAAAGAAACATTGGCATCACAGCGAAGTGAACCTTCTTCCATATTGCAATCAGATATATCAAGGTAAAGCATAATCTGTTTTAAAGCTTCAAGATATGATTTAGCTTCAGCTGGAGTTCTAAGATCAGGCTCACTAACTATCTCAATTAAAGGAACGCCACCCCGATTAAAATCAACCAGACTATGATCGCTGTCAGCTACTGAACCGGCATGGATTAGCTTGCCTGCATCCTCTTCAAGATGAATTCTAGTCAAACCAATATCTTTATAACCATTTTCAGTCTCTATAGTGACTGCACCATCAAAGCCTACCGGCAGATCAAATTGGGAAATCTGATAGCCCTTCGGCAGATCAGGATAATAGTAATTTTTACGATCAAACTTATTATACTGATTGATTTTACAATCAGTAGCTCTACAAGCCATCAAAGCATATTCTACAGCTCTCTCATTAATTACTGGCAGAGTGCCTGGCATGCCTAAACAGACCGGGCAGGTATTGGCATTTGGTTCTTCACCAAATTTTGTACTACAACCACAGAACAATTTAGACTTAGTATTTAACTGCAAATGAACTTCAAGTCCAATTATAGTCTCATAATTTGTTGTCATCTCGATATCACCTTTCCTTTATTTCAACTGGACCGGATTATCTATATCCAGTATATTTTCTATACTATTAGCAGCTTGCAACAATCTCTTCTCACTAAACGCCGAACCTATCAACTGAATTCCAACTGGCAATCCGTCTTCTGAAAACCCTGCCGGTAGAGAAATCGCCGGAGAACCAGTTATATTGGCCGGTACTGTGAATATATCAGTCAGATAAGTCTCTAGTGGATCCCGTTCTTCTCCCATTTTAAAAGCCGGAGTTGGGCAGGTTGGAGTTATTATAAAATCAACCTCTTCAAAAACAGCTTTATATTGATCTCTGATTAAAGTTCTAACTTTTAAAGCTTTCTTATATAATTCATCCTGATAACCTGCAGAAAGGGCATAGGTTCCTAGCATGATTCTCCGCTTAACCTCAGAACCAAAACCCTCATTTCTGGTTTTCTGATACATCTCTTCAATATCGCCATCACCTAACCTCTGGCCATATCTTACCCCATCAAATCTGGCTAGATTAGAACTGGCTTCTGCTGGAGCAATAATATAATAGATTGCCAGGGCCTGATCTGCAGGTGGCAATTCAACCTCTACAACCTCACCGCCCTTTTCTTCAATCTTATCGATAGCTTCTTCTACCCGAGCCTTTACATCTGGGTGAAGTTCAAGCTCTAAATACCCTTTAGGAACTCCAAATCTAAATCCAGAAATATCCTGTTCAATTTCTTCTAGATAATCTGGATGTTCAATCTCAGCAGATGTTGAATCCATCTTATCGTTTCCAGCTAAAATATTTAGCATTAAAGCAGCATCTTTAACATTTCTAGTTAAAGGTCCAATCTGATCTAAAGATGATGCAAAGGCAACCAGACCATATCTTGAAACAGAACCATAAGTAGGTTTTAAACCAACTAGACCAGAAAATGCAGCTGGCTGTCTGATAGAGCCACCTGTATCTGAGCCTAAAGCAGCAGGAACTTCACCGGCAGCAACTACTGCAGCAGAACCACCACTGGAACCTCCTGGCAGATGATCTAAATTCCATGGATTTCTGCTAGTCATAAATCCGGAATTTTCCGTTGAAGACCCCATGGCAAATTCATCCATATTTGTCTTGCCTGCAATAATAGCACCAGCTTCTTTCAATTTTTTAATTGCTGTACCCTCATATGGGGTTGTATAGCCTTCAAGCAATTTTGAACAACAGCTAGTTGGAAAATCTAAAGTAGCCATATTGTCTTTAACTGCAATCGGTATCCCCCTTAAATCACCAATCTCTTTAATTTCAGCTTCAAAGCTATCTGCAAGTCTTGAAATAAAGCCTTTTACATCTTCATCAACATCATCTATTCTATTTATAAATGCATCAGTAATTTCTTCTGAAGTTAGCTTGCCCGCATCTCTAGCATCAATCAACTGTCTTAAATTCATTTCATAAATTTCCATCTATATCTCCTCCAGTCCTATCTATTTTCTACCAGGTACTCTAAACTGACTATCAATCTTGTCCGGGGCTTCTTCAAGTAAATTATCACGATCATCGCTATTAGTAACTTCATCTTTCCTCAATACATTAGTATTCTCCAGAGGATGATATGTAGGTGGAACATCCTCAGTATCCACATCCATAATCTTTCCAATATAATCTAAAATATCTCCTAATTGCTCGGTAAATTCTTCTGATTCTTCTTCAGACAACTCTAGCTTTGATAAATTAGCCAGATGCCTGACTTCTTCTTTTGATAACATCATTAGCCCTCCTTCAATAAATTATTAAACTCAGTTTCATCTAAAACCCTAACATCATTATCTCTGGCCTGTTCTAGTTTAGAACCTGGGTTGTCACCAACTACCAATATATTTGTTTTAGAACTTACAGCAGAAGTAACTCTACCGCCCCGGTTCTCAATAATCTCCTTAGCTTCTTTCCTGGTATAGCCTTCCAGACTTCCAGTAAGAACAAAATTCATTCCAGAAAAAATTTCTTCAATTTCATCTTCACTTTTTTCAAGACTAATTTTAATACCTGAGTCAGCTAATTTATTTACTACTTCTAAATTTTCTTCACTGGCAAAGAAATTAACTACACTCTCAGCAATCACTTCACCAACTTCATTAATAGCTGATAAATCTTCAATATCAGCCGCCTCTAGCTCATCAATGCTGGAATATTCAGCTGTTATAAGACTGGCTGTTCTGGAACCAACATGCCTTATCCCCAGGGCATAAATCACTCTATCAAATGAGCGCCCTTTACTTTTTTCTATTGCTTCAAGTAAATTTTCAGCTGACTTATCTCCAAGCCGTTCAAGTTCTATTAATTCTTCATGTTTTAGATAATAAAGATCTCCAAAATCAGAAATAAGTTCAGCCTCTAATAATTTATCAATTATCGAAGGTCCCAGGCCATCAATATTCATAGCATCCCTGGAAGCAAAATGAATTATCTTCTCCCTCAATTTAGCCGGGCAACCCACATTCAAACATCTATGGACTGCCTCATCTGGATCTTTAAAAACCTCGGAATTACAGGCAGGACATTGTTCTGGCATAACAAATTCTTTCTCATCGCCTGTTCTAACATCCTTAATCACTTTTACAACCTCAGGAATAATATCTCCTGCTTTCTGGATCAAAACTTTATCTCCAATCCTGACATCCTTCCGCCTGATCTCATCTTCATTATGAAGAGTTGCCCTACTGACTGTAGAACCATCAACTTCTACTGGTTCTAGCATTGCCGTCGGTGTCAGAGCACCAGTTCTTCCAATTGAAATTATAATATCTTTTACAAAAGTAGTCTTCTGCTGGGCAGGAAATTTATAGGCTATAGCCCATCTTGGTGCCTTGCTGGTACTCCCTAACTCTTCACGCAATTCAAGCTGGTTTAATTTAATAACCATCCCATCAATTCCGTAATTTAATTCCTCTTCTTTCTCAACCCAATCATCACAGATTTCAACAATCTTTTCAATCGAACTTTCCTGCTGATACCAGCCAACTTTAAAGCCAATCTCCTTCAGCAATTCTAGCTCATCCAGGTGGGTTTTAATCTGGTCCCCAGTTTCTAAATTTATAATATCATATGCCAGAAAAGAAAGTGGCCGCTCTGCAGCTATCTTTGGATCTAATTGTCTAATTGAACCAGCGGCAGCATTCCTTGGATTTGCAAATGGTTCCAGGTCATCATCAAACCGTTTCTCATTTAATTCTTTGAACTTATCCTCAGGTATATAAACTTCACCTCTAAGCTCAATATCTATTTCTTTATTTAATTTTAAAGGAATAGCAGCTATAGTTTTTACATTAGCTGTCACATTCTCACCAACCTGGCCATCACCTCTCGTTAGAGCCAGCTTTAATCTACCATTTTCATACCTTATGATTAATGCTAGACCATCTATCTTATGCTCAACTACATAATCATAATTAATTTCAGAAGCAAGATTTCTCTCAATCCTACTATCAAAATCCTTCAAATCTCCACCATTAAAAGCATTATCCAGGCTCAACATCTGCTGACTATGTTGAACTTTTTCAAAGGCATCAATCGGAGTACCGCCAACCCTTGCTGAAGGTGAATCTTCTGATTTAAAATCAGGATATTCTTCTTCAAGCTCAATTAATCTATTCATCATCTCATCGTATTCACTATCTGATATTTCAGGATTGTCTTCAACATAGTATTTATATTCGTGATATCTTAATTCTTCTCTTAACCTATCAATCTCTGATTTAGCCTCTTTTTTATCTAATTCAGCCATAACTTACCTCCTGACAAGTTGCAGAGGAGCATATTCAGCCAGAAGCTCCCTCTCTTTTCCATCTTTAAAACGAATAGTCAGCTTTGTTCCTTTATCTTCTTTAACCTTCTTAATCTTACCAATACCCCAGCTTGGGTGAATAACCTGCTGACCCTCTTTATAATTACTGCTTTTAGCAGTATCATTCCTGTTATTATTATCTTTAATATCTATAGTATCATAATCTTCATCATCTTCACAATTAATAAGACTATCTGGTATCTCTTTTAAAAATCTTGAGGGAGCATAATATTTACTCTCTCCATATCTAAATCTATTCTTCGCTCTTAAAATATATAATTTATCCTGGGCTCTGGTTATCCCAACATAACAAAGCCTTCTTTCCTCTTCAATCTCACTGGCGTCATCCATTGAATTACCATGGGGAAAGAGTCCCTCATCAAGACCAGCCAGAAAGACCACCGGGAATTCAAGACCTTTGGCAGAATGTAATGTCATTAAAGTAATATAATTATTTTTATCCTCCATCGTATCAATATCAGCAATCAAAGCGACCTCTTCTAAAAACCCTGCCAGGCTGCCATCATCATTATCCTGAAGATATTCCCGCATCGCACTCTGTAATTCACCGATATTCTCCAATCTTTCTGCAGCTTTCGGTCCTTCCTTGGCAAGTATCTCTGTTTCATAACCAGTCTTAGA
>CAYONR010000011.1:0-20594 GCA_964405365.1 uncultured Halanaerobiaceae bacterium | reverse complement strand
AATACAAAAGTTATAAAAAGACCTTTTTTAAACATTAAAATATCACTCCTCCATAAATTTTTAGTCACTACTCTTGATTAATGCCTAATTTAGTTAATATTATTAGACTGATACTAAACCAACAGTCACCCCCTTATAATATTTTTAGTTCGAATAAAAAAATAATTTCAAAAAACTTCACAAAAACTTTATATTCTAACAATCATATTTTAGCATAACTGTTTGATAATGTAAAGAGAAAAAGCAATCAAAATTGTTTGTAATTTCATCGAATATAGACTTTTTAAATTCAGCTATTTATTAAGCTAAATCAGTAGAGTGTTTAAAAAATTAATAACTTCTGTAGGATTTTTAAGATAATAATCAGCTGCAGTTTCTGTATCTTGGTCTTCATTCTTAACATATATAGACAGACCCGGCTCATTTAAATTATTAAAGACATCTTCGTCAGTTCTATCGTCACCGATATAAATTGCCAGGATATTAGGTTCTCTATATTTTTTTATAGCATTTGCTTTATTCCAGTTTGCAGGCCTTAGCTCTAAAACTTCTCTGCCTGAAATAACTTCCCAATCATCATTTAACTTTAAGTTTCTTAGTATCTTATTCAAGCTTCTATAGATATATTCCTGCAAGTTTTCATTATTTTTTATATGAATTGCATATGAATTATCTTTTTCTTCTAGCTTAACTGGATTACTATCTATAATTGACTTAATTTTATTTAATAATTCATCTGGAATACCATTAATAACTGGACCTATTTTGAAAGGTTTTTTCTGTTTAGTTGGAAGAAATTCTCGACCATGAAGACCGATAACTGGTATTATTGGTTTAATAAACTTCTCTCTAATATCCAGAGCATTCCTACCAGTGACAATTGTCACTGGTATGTTTTTTTCTAAAAATTTGTTGATTATCTGGTTTGTTCCTTCAATAGGATAAGCTTTATCAGGGTCATCTTTAAACGGTGCTAAAGTACCATCATAATCTAAAAATAATTGAAAATCATTGGTTTTAAGTTTTTCAGGCCAGGTTTTAGAAGAAGTAAGTTCTAAATATTTAGCTTTATTTTTCATAGATACCATTCCAGGTTTCTAAAAATTTATCTCGCCACCAGTTTATATCCTGTTCCTTAACAATATTGTACATCTGTTGATATCGGGCTTTTTTAACTTTCTCTTTAGAATTAATCGCTTTGGCAATAGCTTTAGCGGTAGCTTCGATATCATAGGGATTAGTTAAAATAGCTCCTTTTAATTGATTGGCTGCTCCGGCAAATTCAGAAAGTATTAATTGTCCGTTTTCTCTTATTGCGATATATTCCTTTGAGACTAGATTAAGACCATCAATTAATGGAGTTATTAAAGCAGCATCAGCGGCTAAGAAATAGGGGAGCAGTTCATTTTGAGGAACAGATCCTTTATAATAAATAATAGGCTGCCAGTCTGCAGTTTGGTGTCTACCATTAATATCTCCGATTGTTCTATCAATTTCATTAGCCATATCTTCATATTCAGGTATATTCACTCTGCTTGGAGCTATCCGCTGAATTAAAGTGATTTCTTCTTTATATTCCGGGAATTTTTCCAAGAATCGGTCAATAGCCTGTAACCGTTGAGTTATTCCCTTAGTATAATCCAATCTATCAACTGCAACTAAAAGACGGTTAGCAGAATAATCTTTCTTTAAATCTTTTGCTCTACCTATTATTTCTTTTGATTGAGCTTTTTTGTTAAGGCCATCAAAATCAATTCCTAAAGGCAGAGCAATTATTTGGGTTTTATGATTATTATATTCAACTATTCCTAAAATATCAGATTTTTTATTGTAATTAATCTTAGCGCCATTTTTTTTGGCTGTTTCTAAAAAGTTTATAGCTTGACTTTCAGTGTGGAAGCCAATTAAGTCGTTAGATAGCAAGCCTTCTAATATTTCCCTCCTCCAGGGGATGGTATTAAAAATTTCAGATGGAGGCCAGGGAATATGCCAAAAATGAGCTATTTTAGCATCTGGATTTTTTTCTTTTATATATTTTGGTACCAGGGATAACTGATAATCCTGAACCCAGATCATTTCATCGCCATGCATTTCAGCAAGAGCAGCTTTTGCATATTTTTTATTTACATCTTTATAGATCTGCCAGTTAATTGGAGAAAAGTTGGCTTTAGTGATAAAATTATGACAGATAGGCCAGAGTGTTTGATTGGAAAAACCATAATAAAATCCATCTTCTTCGGCTTTATCTAAATTGATTCTCTTTAATTTATATCCGTTTTCATTAGGTACTTTTATAGAGTTATTTTTGTCAGTTACTTCAAAATCAGCTTCACCTCTTGCCCAGGCAATCCAGATACTATTATCAAGGTTTTGCATTAGGGGATCTAAACCTGTAGTTAGTCCACCAGCTTGTTTTTCCTGAACAATTGTATCATTTTCATATTTATGGGCATATGGTTCGGCATTTGATATCATTACCAATGACTTATTAATCATTTTAAGTACCTCCTTAACACTAATTATAGCAGCATAATTAAAGAAATCAAATATTATTATAAAGGAGGATATTTGATGGAAAAAGAAAAGATAAAACAGGCAGCAAAGATGATTGAAAAGGCAGATTATCCAGTGATTTTAACAGGTGCAGGTATATCAGCTGAAAGCGGGGTTCCAACTTTTCGAGGGAAATCAGGTCTTTGGAAAAAGTATGATCCTGAAGCGGCAGTTTCTATATCTGGTTTTAAAAGAGATCCTGAGCCATTTTGGAGATTTGCTCAAGAGTTATTATTAGAAAATGATATTCAGCCTAATTCTGGCCATGTCGCACTAGCTGAACTTGAAAAATCAGGTATTATTAAAAAGATAATAACTCAAAATATTGATTTTTTACATCAGAGAGCAGGAAGCAAAGAAGTTCTTGAATTACATGGTACTTTAAATAAGGCAAACTGTCTTAAATGTAATAAAGAGTATGATTGGGAAGATTTAGTTCCAATAATTGAAGCCGGTGATATTCCAGAGTGTGATAATTGTAAAAGTAAAAAAATAAAACCTAATATAGTGTTTTTTGGTGAAAGATTACCAGAAGAACCAGTGAGACAGGCCTGGGAAGCGGCTGAAAGATCAGATCTAATGATTGTAATTGGAACTTCACTGGCGGTTTATCCAGTGGCATCTTTACCATCAGTAACTAAAGATAATGGTGGCCAGTTAATTTATATAAATGTCGACTCAGGACAGCAGGATTATTTATTTGATTTAATTATTAAAGCTAAGGCTGGGAAGATTTTACCTGAGATATTAAAAATAATTAATTAAAATAAATGGAAAATAATAATTGAACTTGACATTTAAGTTAAGACCTTTTATTATAGTTATATGCAAATAATTTGCAAATAGCATATAGAGGTGATTATATTATGAAAAAGATTCTTATGGTAATTTTTATTATGACAATACTCATTTTCCCAGCATATAATAATGCCCAGGCAGAAGAAGCAGATGTTCATGTAAGTATTTATCCTATTTATGAGATAGCAGAAAGAATTGGGGGAGAGAGGTTAAATATTAGTCAAGTTACTCCTGATGGAGCAGAAGTTCATGGATATGAACCTTCTCCAAGGGTTTTAGGCCAACTTGAAAATACTGATCTCTTTATTTATATTGGAGAAAGACTTCAAGGTTGGACAGATAGTGTAGCAGGAAACTTACAAGCAGAGGGAATTCAAGTTATTGATTTAACTGAACATGTAAATTTGATTGAATATAGAGGTGACCATGATCATGGTGATGAAAATGATGACCATCACGGACATGACAATGGAGATGACGATCATCACGATCACGCTGATGAAGACGATGACCATGCTCATGGCGATTTTGATAATCATATCTGGTTAGATTTTAATAATATGATAATGATAACAGAACTACTTGTAGAAGAATTTTCTAAATTAGATCCAGAAGGAGAAGAAATATTTAACGCTAATGCAGAAGAGATTATTAATGAACTTAAAGAATTAGATCAGGCATATGAAGAGGGGCTTCAAGATTTACAGCATGATATAATAATAGTTTCCCATGCTGCTTTTGGTTATATTGCTGAAAATTATGGTCTGAATCAAGCAGCAGTTACAGGTTTAGATCCTCATTCAGAGCCATCTTCACAAACAATTAGAGAATTAATTGGCCTGGCTCAGGAAACAGGTCTTGAGCATATTTTCTTAGAAGTTCTTGCCAGTCCTAGAGCAGTCAATGTGATAGCAGAAGAGGCTGGTTTAGAGGTATTAACACTTAATCCTGTTGCAGGTCTTAGAGAAGAAGATATAGAAAATGATGAAAATTACTTTACAATCATGTATAATAATCTTGAGAACTTAAAAAAAGCATTGAAATAATTTTATATAAATCCTGGCTTGCAAATTGATCTGCGGTCAGGTAGTTTTTTATTGGAGGAGATTATATGATTGTTCTTGAAATTAATAATGTCAGTTTTTCATATGATGATGAAAAAGTAGTGGATGATATTTCTCTTTCTTTTAATAAAGGTGACTTTGCAGCCTTTGTTGGGCCAAATGGTTCTGGGAAAAGCACTTTAATAAAGATGATTACTGGCAATTTAAAGCCTGACCAGGGTGAAATTAAGATTTTTGATCAGACAGTTAATAGAGTGAAAGATTGGACAAAAATTGGTTATATATCTCAGCAGGTCAGGGATTTTAATCAGAGTTTTCCAGCAACTGTTAGAGAAATAATTGCCAGTAATCTTTATGGGAAAATGGGGATTATTAAAGTCATGACTTCTAGGTTGGAATCAGAAATACTTCAGGCATTGAAACTAGTAAATATGGAAAATTTTATTGATAGAAAGATCGGTAATTTATCAGGGGGGCAACAGCAGAGAGTTTTTATTGCAAGAATGATGGTTAATAATCCTGAGTTAATCTTGCTTGATGAACCATTAGTAGGTGTAGATATTAAAGCTCAGGATGATTTTTATCAGATTGTAGGAGATATTAATCATAATCTTGGTAAGACGGTAATTATGGTCTCTCATGATGTTAATTTAATTAGTAAACAGGCAAATAAAATTGTCTGTTTCGATGAGGGGAGAGCATATCCTCATCAATCAAATGATTTTAGTTATGATCATTACATAGAAGGATTAAGAGATACTTCGATTAGAATAATACCAGAACATGGGCATTAAGGAGGTGCTTTAACTGGAATTTTTAAATTATGCATTTATGAGAAGAGCTCTGGTTGCTGGTAATTTAGTAGGAATAGTTGCTCCGTTGATAGGTGTATTTTTAAATTTAAGAAGACTTTCATTAATTGGGCATGCTCTTTCTCATGTTGCTCTGGCAGGGGTAGCAATTGGGCTTTATGCCGGTTTTTTTCCGATTTACTCAGCTATTGTAGTCTCTATTATTGCGGCTTTAATTATTGAGAAATTGCGGCGTGATTATGCAGATTATGCAGAATTATCTCTTGCTATAATACTGGCTGCAGGTCTTGGGATAGCAACAATTTTGATTAATTTATCACAAAGAAGTGCCGGAATCCAAAGCTATTTATTTGGCAGTATATCTTTAGTGGGAACTAGAGATATTTATATTATTTTCTCATTAGCATTATTAATAATTGCAATTATTATAAAATTTTATTATGGGTTTTTCTTTTTAGCTTTTAATGAAGATGAGGCAAGACTGGCAGGAGTTCCTGCAAGATCATTAAATATAATTTTTATGATTGTAACATCACTTACAGTGGCTCTTTCTATTCAGATAGTTGGTACTTTATTGATTGCTTCATTAATAACAATTCCAGTTGCAACAGGTATGTTGCTTGGTCGGAGTTTTAAAATGACTATCTGGTATAGTATCTTTTTTAGTCTTATTTCAGTAAATACTGGAATTGTATTATCATTTTATTACGATCTTGCTTCTGGAGGTACAATCATATTATTTAGTGTGGTTCTTTTACTTATGGTTATTGCCTTCAAAAAAATATTTAAAATTAATATTTAAATTGGTAACTGATTAAACAGTTTGATATAATAAATACAAATGAAGATAGATATTTGACTAAAGGGGGGCTAACAGTGCTTAGTGGTCAGGTTTTAGTTGCTACAGATTTTTCTGATGAAGCTAACATGTTAAAAGAAAGATTAATAGAATTTAAAGAGGCAGGTTTAGAAAAAATTCTACTTACTCATGTTTTGGAACTCAAGTTAACAAAAAAAATGGGTGGAGTTGAGGAGATAGAGAAGAAATTGGCTGATATAGCTAAAGAATATCAAAAGGCTGGTTTAGAAGTTGAAACTGAAATTTTAAAGGGAGATCCTGCTGTCAAACTTAAAGACCTGGCAGATGAAAAAAATTGTTCTCTTATGCTAATAGCTTCTCATGGGCAGAGTTTCATTAAAAATATTCCGATTGGACATACTGCTTATAATATTGCTCGTCAGGTTAAGACTCCTTTGATTATTGATAAATTTAAAAATTATGCTGATAAAGATTTTTTGCAGTATGATAATAATTTAAGTGGTCTTGAATTAATATCTCCTAAAATATTCAATCGTCTTTTATTGCCGCTGGATTTATCCTCTGCAAGTGCCAAAGTTGTAGAAATGATAAAATCTTTAAAAGGTAATGCCGAATTTACAAAAATAGAATTGCTCCATGTTATTGAAATTTCTATTGATGAGAACGACTTAAATAATCAGATTTCTTATGCAGAGGCTGAACTAAATAAGTTAGCCAACTACTTAAAAAAACATAATCTTACTCAAGATATAGAAATTAAGATAGAAGAGGGAACTGCTTCTGATAAGATTAATGAAGTTGCAAAGAAAGAAAAAATAAATTTAATAATGATGACTAAATCAGGCGAGAATTTTTCTGATAACGCATTATTAGGGAGTACAACTGATACAGTTATAAAAGAAAGTTCTATACCTGTATTAACAGTCCCACCCTCAATATATTAATAAACTTGACAGCTATTATTTCTTGTTATATTATGTTAAAGTAGAATATAAGAATATTTGATTATCAAAAAAGAATATTGCTCGTTAAGTGAGGCTACTATTATGAATACAGGTTGCTGCCCAAAAACGTCCAGAGACGCCAATGGGTATAACAGGCTACTTCGGCGTAAGGAGAGCTTAAAGTAACTGATAGCATAAGCTATCTACGTCTTATAGTGCTAAACCCTGGACGAGGAGCTTGAACTATACCTGCTGAATCATAGGTTCACAAAACTTCTAGGTATGTATTACGGCTTCCAGACCAGGGAAGCCGTTTGTTAATTTGGAGGGAGGAATTTTTGTGGAAGTTTATGACAGAGTAATTGAATTACTAGAAGATGAAAATGTTAAAGAATTAAAGACATTACTAAATGAAGAAGACATGGTTGATTTAATGCAGATAATGCGTGAACTAGATAGAGCCAATCGAGTTGTTTGTTATCGGTTATTAAATAAGGATTTAGCAATGGAAGTATTTGAGAGGTTAGATATTGAAGTTCAGGAGGATTTGATTTCAGATTTTGCTGAAACAGAGGCTAATTCAATCTTTAAAGAATTGGCTCCTGATGATAGAGTTCGGTTATTGGATGAATTACCGGCTAGGGTGGCCAAGAAGTTATTAAATAACCTGAGTAAAGAAGAAAGAAATCAGACTTCAGAATTAATGGGTTATGAGGATGAGACAGCAGGTCATATCATGACTCCTCATTATATCCGTTTTAAAAGAGGAACAACTATTGATGAAGCCATGGAGAAATTAAGGGCTGTAGGTGAGGATAGAGAGACAGTTTATAATCTGTATGTAACTACAGATACTCGTCTGCTAGAGGGAAGTGTCTCTTTAAGAGATTTAATCATGGCAGATGGTGATCAAAAAATAGAAGAGATTATGAAACCTGATCCGATTAAGGTTGATACAGAGACAGATCAGGAGGAAGTAGCCCGATTACTCCAGGAGCAGGATCTCCTTGCAGTTCCAGTAGTTGATAAAGAGAATAGGCTTGTTGGTATTATTACTGTTGATGATGCATTTGATGTTATTGAAGAAGAAACAACAGAAGATATTTTTGATAAGGTTGGTATTAATACATTAAGTCAGAGACAGGAAGGTAGGAGCCGGGTCTTAATAGAAGGTGATTTACCGGAAATCTGGAAAGCGCGCTTACCTTTTCTGGCTATAACTTTGATTGGTGGGTTCATGGCTGGATTTGTCATAGAAGGTTTTGAAGCAAGTCTTGAGGCAGTTGCAGCAATAGCTGTCTTCATCCCAGTTGTCATGGACATGGGAGGAAATGTTGGTACCCAGTCATCTACAATATTTTCCAGAGCTCTTGTCCTTGGGCAGATAAATGTCCGTAATTTCATGCGTCATCTTTTTAAGGAAATATCTGTTGGTTTAACAATGGGCGTCATACTTGGAGTAATAGCAGGTCTTGTTGCTCATCTCTGGCAGGGTATGGCAGGCTTTGGTATTGCAGTTGCACTATCTATATCTTTAACTGTAACCCTGGCTAGTAGCCTTGGCTTTATAATACCTTATATACTTTTTAAGTTAGATTTTGATCAGGCTGCTGGAGCAGACCCAATTATCACAACAATTAAAGATATTACAGGTCTTTTCATTTATTTTTATTTAGTAAACTTTTTCTTAGGTCATTTAATGGGATAAAATAGGCAGGAGGATTATCGATGTTAAAAGAGATGGAGGGTTGGGCTAGAAAAGCCGGCCAATTGCAGATGGATTATTTTCAAAAAAACATAGAAATAAGCAGTAAGGGAAGAAAGATTGATTTAGTAACAGAAGTAGATAAAAAATCAGAAGAGATATTGGTAAATAAAATTTCGACTGCTTATCCTGATCATTCTATAATGGCTGAAGAGGGGAGCAATAAAAGTAATGATTCAAGATACCGCTGGATCATAGACCCCCTTGATGGGACAGTTAATTATGTTCATGGTTTTCCGATATTTGCCATTTCCATTTCATTATATAAAGATAATCAGCCAGAATATGGTCTGGTTTATCTACCTTATTTTGATGATATTTATTCTGCCCAAAAAGGTAAGGGGAGCTATTATAATGACAAAAAAATTCATGTGAATGAGGATTATACTTTGAAGAATGGAATTATTGCAACTGGATTCCCTTATTCTCATCAGGAGAGTAATGAGTCACTTGAGTTATTCAATAAAATTCTACCAGAAGCTGGGGGTATAAGAAGAACAGGGGCGGCTGCTTTTGATCTTTGTCAGGTTGCCAGTGGAGTCTTTTCAGGATTCTGGGAGATCGAATTAAATCTCTGGGATATTGCAGCAGGAATACTCTTGATAGGGGAAGCAGGCGGCGTAATAACTGATTTTAATGGTGAAACTTTAAGAACCAATAGTGAGCAGGTAGTAGCAGGAAATACAAATGTAAATAATCGATTAAGAGAACTTCTAAATAAATAGAGCAGGGGGTAGCCTAATGTTTGATACAAAAATCTTGCTGGCAACTGATTTTTCTAAGAGTGCCCACAAATTAATAGATTGTTTAGATGAATTTAAAGCTCTTGGTTTAAATTCTGTTTTACTTCTGCATGTAATTGAGGCTAAACGCAGCGGAGTAAGTGCTGATATAATAGATGAATGCAGATTGAAGATGGATAAATTAAAAGAGGAAGTCAAATCTAAAAATCTTGATGTTGAATCAGAGATAGTCATTGGTAAACCATCAGAAGAGATAACAAAATTTGCTGAAGAAAAGAGATGTGCAATGATTTTAATTGCTTCTCATGGTCAGGGAATTATCAAGCAGATAATTTTAGGGAGCACTACTTTTAAAGTTCTTCATAATAGTAGGGTGCCTGTATTTATTGAAAAATATGAAAAAGGCAAGGAAGATGAAATTGAGCCAATCTGCAAAATTAAATTTAGTAGAGTAGTTGTTCCAATTGATTGTACAACCTGTTCAGATAGAATAATTAAGATTTTGAAATCTCTTGATAATATTTTTCATAATATAATTTTAGTCCATTCAATTGAAAAGAGTTTTGATGAGGAAGAGTTCATGATTAAAAAGAGTAAGGCAGCAGAAGATTTGTCATCTTATAGAAAAGAGCTTGAGGATCATGATAATATAAAAAATGTTACTATTAAAATTGGTTCTGGCTCTGCTTCTAATTTGATTTTAGAAGCTGTGGAAGAAGAGAATGCAACCATGATCATGATGCCAACTCTTGGTGTTAACCATTTAGAAGAATTAAAAATCGGTAGTACTGCAGATAGAATTGTAAGAAAAGCAGAATTACCTTTGTTTATGATTCCCTGTGATCCTGTTTTAAATCAAGATTTAACAACTCTTTTCAGTGAAAAAGAGGAGGAGTAATTGTGAAAAAACTTGTTGTATTTTACTCCAATACAGGTAACACTTTAAAGTTAGCTGAAATTTTATCTGATAAACTTGAAAGTGAAACTCTGGAGATTAAGGATCGTCGAAAGAGGAAGGGTTTAATAGGATTTTTAAGAGCAGGTTTTGATGCTATAACATCAAATGTAACTATTATTGAAGATTTTAAATTAAGGTTATCTGAGTATGATTTAGTTATTATTGGATCTCCAATTTGGGCCGGGAGATTAACACCAGCTATTCGAACTTTTTTAATTGGGAATAGTGAAGTTCTTCCTGATGTTGCTTTTTTTACAACTCATGCAGGTGGAGGCAGCTCAAAAGCCTTATTACAAATGGAAGAATTGGCTGAAAAAGAGCCGTTAGCCTGTCTTTCTATTGAAAAGAGCAATCTTAAAGATGATACATCTGATAGCAAACAAGAAATCGATAAATATGTTAAGACTTTACAGAATAAGTTTGATTAATTATTCTATAATTGATATTATATAGAATAAGCTCATGAAAATTATAAAGGGGGTTAAATCATGGAATTTGAAGAAAGAATTCAAGAAGCTCTGGAAGCGACTGAAATTTTAAAATCCCCCCGCCAATTGCTGTCGAATGAAGAAGACACAGAATTAAAGTATTATGTTTTAACTGAACCTGCTTATCTAGATATCTATCCAGATGAGGGGCCTGAAACAAGAATTAGAGAAGGCTGGATCAACTGGAATAAACCTAAATTGATCACACCTGGTTATTTATTAAAGGCGGATGGTTTTAGTGAAGAGGCTAAGAAAGCAATTGAGATGATGGCTGGTCAGGAGCCTGATATGGCCAGTATAGCATATCAGATGAATTATACTCAAAAAGTTGATAGTGTAAGAACTATTAATGCTGAAATCGATGAAACTGCCAGGCGTCTAGAAGAAGAGATGGATGAGGCTTCAGAATATTTAACTGCAATTATTGTAGGTCTTGATGATCTTTGGGATGTTTCATTGATGAAATTTGCTCAGGAATATATGACTAAGAGTGCCCAGGAGTCACAGGTTCCAGAAATGGAATCGAAAGGATATCTTACTAGAGGTCAGGATGGAAGAGCAAGAGTAACAAGAAATTTAGATGGTCTTCCAATAGCTGCTAAAGATGCGATAGAAAAATTATTTCAGAAAGTAGAACGTGGAGATAAGGATCCATCAGCGTTAAAACAGGAATTGGACCGCTGGGGAGTTTATCATTTATATGAAGATCGCTTCCTGAATTTATTTCGTTAAAAAATAACCTACCTCAATTTTGAGGTAGGCTTTTTTTTTTTATTTATTCATGAGACTTTTGCCAGTTTCTTCAGCTAGATAAGAACTCCTAACATGAGGACCAGAAGCCACTGTTTTAAAACCAAGCTTTAAAGCTTTTTCTTTAAGATCTTCAAATTTTTCTGGTCTAATGTATTCTTTTACCTGAATATTTCCATGGCCCGGTTGTAAATACTGCCCCATGGTTAAGATTTCACAGCCAGATTCCAAAAGATCTTTCCATACCTGAAATAGTTCATCTTCAGATTCTCCTAGACCTAGCATCAGTCCAGATTTCACTATTATATTGCCTGCATCTGCTACTGTTTTTAAAACTTCTAATGATTGTTGGTAATCAGCTTCTGGTCTAACCTGATCATATAAAGAGGGGACGGTTTCAATATTATGATTAAATATTTCAGGTCTGGCTCTAATTATTTTATTAATTGCATCTTTATTATTATTGAAATCCGGGGTTAAAATTTCAATGGTAACTTCAGGATTTCTATTTCTTATTGCTTTTATAACTTTAACAAATTGTTCAGATCCTCCATCTTCTAAATCATCCCTTGTTACAGATGTTATAACAGCATGCCTTAAACCTAATTTCTCTACAGCTTTAGCAATTCGAGTAGGTTCTTCAGGCTCTACCGGCTCAGGGTCATCTCCTTGTACAGCACAAAACCTACAATTTCTTGTACAATTTTTTCCAAGGATCATGAAAGTAGCAGTCTTTTTTGCATAACATTCACCTATATTAGGACAACGGGCATTTTGGCAGACTGTATTTAATTCGAGGCCATCTAACATTTTTTTTGTATCGACCATTCCTCTTTGCAGCGGGTCTTTGCCCCTTAACCATTCAGGTAACCTTTTTCTACGTTTAGTATTTCTTTCAGACATAAATAGCCTCCTAGCGTTTTTTATTCCATCTATCTTTAGAATATTTTTGGGCTTTCAATTTATCAGCTAATTCTATCTCTTCAGTTGTTAAATTCCCAGGATAATAATCGAAATTCAATTTTTCTGCTAAACCTTTTATTAAGGCCTGCTCGAGCTCGTTCTTATCAACATTAAACCCTGCTGAACTCAAAGAAGTTGATTTAGCAGAAAAGATCCTACGTGCTTTTTTTCTTTGCTTTTCGTCAGAATAATTGAATAGCTCAAATGTTTTTTCTGGGTCTATTTCATATGGTAATGAACCATGTTGTAATATAGTTCCTTTTTTTCTTGTCTGGGCACTTCCAATTAATTTCTTATTTTTGAGAATAACTTCATACCAGGATGGAGCATCAAAACAGGCAGCTGAATTGCCCTTCGGAGATTTTTTGCCACGTTCCATCGGTTTAAGATCTGCTGGAATATCTAATAAGTTTAATCCAGCCACCAAACCCTGGCTAATTTCTTTATAGCTTTTTACAATAGAACTAGATAGAAGATTATAATTTTCTCGAATTGTAAGACTATAAGTTAATTCTTTATCGTGAAGGATAGCTCGCCCTCCAGTTAAACGCCGAACAATATCTACGCCTGCATTTTGACAGGCGTCTTGATTGACCTCTTTTTCTAGTTTCTGAAAATAACCAAGTGATAAAGTTGCAGGATTCCAGCTATAAAATCTTACAGTTGGTGGTACTTTTTTATCTCGATGACTTCTCATTATAGCTTCGTCAATAGCCATATTATAAAACCCATTAGTAGCTTCTGTTTTTATTAAACGCCAATTTTCCAAAATTAAAGCCTCCTTGCAATGTTTCATACTTAACTGCTAAAATTATATTTACTATATATAATATTAACAGAACAACTAGTAAGAATCCAGTAAAAAGTAGAATAGTTGGAGGTATAAATTATGTTAAAAGAAAATAAGAAAATAATAGCTGTTGAAAAATCGGAGGGTGATGGAGCAATAGTAAAAAGGTTATTTCCAACTGCTTATCATAATCACTTTGATCCTTTTGTTTTAATGGATGAATTTTTTGTTGAAGCCCCTAATGAATTTTCTCCTCATGAGCATAGTGGTTTTGAAGCAATAAGTTATATGCTTGGAGGAGCTTTTCGACATGAAGACAATCAAGGTAACGAACAGGAAGTAGCCCAGGGCGGTCTGCAAACTTTTAATGCCGGTAAAGGTATTGTTCATTCTGAAGCACCAGGAACATCTGGTTATGCTCATGGGATGCAGATCTGGATTAATTTACCATCAGATTTAAAAGATTCGGAGCCTGAATATCAAGCACTTAAACCAGACAACGTTCCAGTTCAGGAGAAAGATAAAATGAAAATTAGAAGTTTAATTGGCCCTGGTTCACCAATAAAATTAAAAACTGAAGTATTGCTTCAGGATATAACATTAGAAACAGGTGGGATTTATAATCTTCAGCTTGCAGATGAAATGTATGGAATTATTTATGTAGTTGATGGTATAATAGAAGCAGATACTAAGCTTAATGAAGGTGAAGCCCTTTTATTGACATCTGAAGCTTCTTTAGAAATACAGACAGTTGCAGATGAATCAAGGTTTATATTTGTTGCCGGGAAACCACATGGCGATAATATTAAAATCAAAGGATCTCATGTTCTTTAAATTACGAAAGGTGGATTCTTTAGATGGAATTTGAATGTTTGGAATGCGGAGAAAAATACCTCCTTGCAGCTAAAGACTTTAAATGTAAATGTGGTGGTTTATTTAAAATATCTGAAAAACCTCTTCAGTATAAAACAGACTTAAAATTAGGGGAAGTAAAAACTCCTTTATTAAAAAAAGAATTGGCTGGCCACGAGGTTTATTATAAACTAGATTATTATCAGCCTACCGGTTCTTTTAAAGATAGAGGAGCAAAATTAATGGTTGGTAAATTAAAAGATGTTGGTATAAATGAAATAGTTGAAGATTCATCAGGTAATGCCGGGGCAGCAGTTTCTGCCTATTCGGCTGCTGCTGGCATAACCTGTAATATTTATCTGCCTGAGGATACCAGTCCAGGTAAGATAGCACAGATAGAAGCAACAGGTGCAATTATTCATAAAATACCAGGAGATAGAGAGGCGACATCGGTTGCAATCAAAAAGGCAGCCAGGGATAAATATTATGCATCTCATATATATAATCCTCTTTTTTTCGCCGGAGTTGCAACAATAGTTCAGGAACTTCTTGAAGATTTAAAACAGATAGATGAGATTATCTTACCTGTAGGCAATGGTTCTTTATTATTAGGTGTCTGGCATGGTTTGAAAGAATTATTAGATCAAAGTGATATTCCCAGGTTAGTTGCTGTTCAGGCGGAACCTGTTTTTCCGATTTGGGCAGAATTTAATGGCCAAAACCTAAGTGATAATACATACACTAATAACTTAGCGGAAGGCATAGCTATTAAACAACCTGCAAGAAAGCAAGAGATTGTTGAGGCAGTTAGAGAGAGTAAAGGAGATGTTGTTTTAGTAAAGCAGTCTGAGATAGAAAAAGCCTTACAGCAATTATGGAAGCAGGGTATTTATATAGAGCCTACTTCTGCAGCAGCACCTGCTGCAGCTATAAAATATTTAAAAAATAAAGAACTTTCTACTGAAAATATTGTTATTATATTAACAGGATCTGGGTTAAAATATAAGTAAATTAGGAGTGGTAACAATCCAATTATTATATAATGCAAAAATTATTACTGAAGATAAAATTATTGATAATGGCTGGCTAATAATTAAAGAGAATAAAATAAAAAAGATTGGGGAAGGCAGCCCGGAGAAAAATTATTATCAGAAAGAATTAGATTTAGAAGAGTTATATCTAGCTCCAGGCTTAATTGATATTCATTGCCATGGTGGGAATGGCTATGATGTAATGGATAAAAATGATAATATCCTTGAAGAGATAAGTAAATATAAGTTAAAGCAAGGTGTAACTGGTTGGTTGGCTACTCCATTAACTGCCCCCCCAGAAAAGCTTGAAACTGCTTGTAAAAAAATAAATAATGCAATTAGATCTAATAAATTTACTAATTTACTTGGTGCTCATGTCGAGGGCCCTTTTATTAGCCAGACGAAAAAAGGTGCTCAAAACCCAGATTTCATAAGAGAAGCTGCTATAAATGAAATTAATAACTGGATAGATATCCTGGGTGAAAATTTAAGAATTGTAACTCTGGCACCTGAAAAACCTGGAACTGAAGCTATAATTAAAAGGCTTAAAGAAAATAATACAGTTGTAGCAACAGCCCATACTGCTGCTGATTATGAAACGATGACAGAAGCCATTGGAAAGGGTGTGGAGCAGGCTAGCCATTTTTATAATGGTATGACTGGTTTTCACCATCGCAAACCAGGCACTGTGGGAGCTTTTTTAGACAGCGAGAATACAACTATGGAGATTATTGCAGATGGAATTCACTTACATCCAGCTACAATCAGAATAACTTTGAAGTTAGTTGGTTCTGAAAGAATAATCTTAATAACTGATGCAATGAGAGCAGCTGGAATAGAAGATGGTAACTATGATTTAGGGGGGTTAAATGTTACTATTGAAAATGGGGAAGCCCGTTTAAAAGATGGTAATCTGGCAGGTTCAACCTTAAAATTAATAGACGCTGTTAAATATATTTATGATAATACAAAACTTAATTTAACTGATAGCTGGCATCTGGCCAGTTATAACCCAGCTAAAAGTCTTGGAATTGAGAAGAAGTACGGTTCTTTAAAAGCCGGAAAAGTAGCGAATTTAGTTGCATTTGATAATAAGTTTTCAATTAAAAATATCTGGTTAAAGGGAGATGGTCAAATTGTCAAATAAATCATTAAAGCCAGGTAAACGACGTCAGAAAATCATTAGTATATTAAAGAGTAGCAAAGAGCCATATACCGGGTCTGATTTAGCAGAAAGATTTCAAGTAACACGTCAAGTTATTGTCCAGGATATAGCACTTATTAGAGCAGAGGGTGTGGACATTTTATCTACTTCGAGAGGGTATTTGCTTCAAAAAAATGAATCTCCATTTTTAAAAGCCACAATTGCCTGTATTCATAGAGATGATCTTGTTAAAGATGAATTAATGATAATGATAGAGCATGGAGTCAGAATTCTTGATGTGAGAGTAGAGCATCCAATTTATGGAGAGCTTAAAGGTAATTTAATGTTAACTAATAAAAAAGAAGTTCAAGAGTTTCTAGAAAAAGTTGAAAAAAATGATGCTGGTTTACTGGCTGAACTAACAGATGGGATTCATCTTCATACAATTGAGGTAGCTAATAATGAAGTCTTAAAAAATTTGAAAACTGCATTATCAGCTGAAGGATATTTACTAGAGGGATAAAAATAATTCTGTTTTTTATGTATATACACTTGACAAAGCATATGTATATTGAGATAATATAATAGAAATAAAATTTGAAGGAGGATTTTGATTTGTTAAAAAGAAAATTGAAAGTCAAGGAACTTGTATATGCAGCTTTATTAACTGCAATGGCACTGATAATTCCTTTAGTTTTTGGACCTTATTTAAGAATTTACATACCACCTTTTTCTGCTACACTGGCTTCACATTTACCGGTTTTTTTATCTATTTTAATTAGTCCCTTTGCAGCTATTTTTGTTGGCCTGGGGTCTGCTATAGGGTTCTTTTTAGTTACAGGTCCAGTTATTGGAGCAAGAGCAGCTATCCATATTTTAATTGGAGGAACTGGCGCATTATTAATTCAAAAAGGTTATAGTTTTAAACTGGCTTTATTTCTGATACTGCCTATTCATGCAATTGGTGAAGCTTTAATCGTTTTGCCATTTGGTTTTTCATTAGCAGATGCAGGGATAGTTGTTGGTATTGGGACAGCTTTGCATCATATAGCAGATGCTTTTTTAGCAATAGCTGTTTATGAATTATTAAAAGCAGCATCATTTGATTTAAAGCAGGAAGGTATTCAAAAACAGATTAGTAATTAAACATAAATAATTGCAGGCACTTAAAATTTAGCCTGCAATTTTATTTATGTAATTTATATATTAGAACTTTTTAGTACCTCCTCTGGAACCCCTTCGAATAAAGAACTAACTGAAGCCCCATTATGAACCCGATATATAGTTTCTGCGAAAAGAGGTGCAACTGAAACTAATTTAATTTTATCAGAATCAGTTACCATTATGTTATTTACAGAATCGGTGCTTACAACTTTTTCTATTGGACTATTTTCAATTCTATTGACTCCCTTATCATTTAATAATATATGGGAAAGACCGGCAAATATTCTTTCCGCTCCCCGCTCCTTTAAACCTTTAGCTAAATCAACTAAAGTTCCACCTGAAATGCTAAAATCATCGAAAATCAATGCATCTTTACCTTCAACATCACCAATTATTTCGAGTATTTCTGCATTTTCATCATGATATTGCCTTCTTTTATCGCCAATAGCGACTGGTCGCTTCAGATAAGCTGCATATCTTCTTGCTTCTTTGGCAAAACCAGCATCAGGTGATACAACAACAGAATTGCTTAAATCATAATTATTTTTAAAATATTCACAGAGAATAGGCATTGCGTAAAGATGATCTACAGGTTTTTTAAAAAAACCCTGTATTTGAGGACTATGTAGATCCATTGTAATAACCCTATCAGCACCGGCCAGTTCTATTGATTCGGCACAAACCCTGGCTCTTATAGAAACTCTTGGTTCATCTTTTTTATCTCCCTGGGCATAACTGAAAAAAGGTATAATTGCGGTTACTGATTGAGCACTTGCCCTTTTAAATGCATCCATCCAGAACAAAATTTCAGTAAATTCATTATTAGGTTCAAGGCCAATAGACTGAACAAGATAAACATCTTTATCTCTTACAGTCTCCTTACTCCTAACCATTATATTTCCTTCAGTAAAATTAATAACTTCAGATTCACCAGGTTTGATATTTAAATATTTACAAATATTTTCTACAAACTGTCCACCGGAACTGCCTGCAAATATCTTGATTCCATTTTTATCAGCCATTATTATCAACTCCATAATATAAAGTTTATTTTCTAATTAATTACTTACATATAAAATTAGATAATCCTGCATTTGCATAATATAAATTTATTTGCTATAATTTTATTTCTAGGCAACAGGAGGTTATAAAATGAAAAAGTTAATCTTTAAATATTATATAGAGCTTCATAAAGTAATTAATCAAAAATTCGAGGTTAAACATATATTACAATATTTTATTGGGATTTTTGCAGGTGCAATTGGATTATATTCTTTATTATATCATGATTTAGTTACTACATTAATTATATTAATTGGTTTTTCAATTTTAAATCAGTTATTTCATAAATTATTTAAAAAGCTTCCAATGACTAGAATCATGATAAAAACCGAGGACATGTCTGAAGAAGATTTTAAGAAAGAGATAAGAGATGTAATTCAAAAAGATATAGAGCAAAAATTCAATAATAATGAAGATTAATTTTAAACAAATTAACCCTGGTCATAATGACCAGGGTTAAATATTTTCATATACTTTAGATTTTTTTATGAAACATTAAATCTAAAATTACAGACATCGCCATCATGAATTATATAATTTTTTCCTTCTAGCCTTAAGACTCCTTCTTCACGAGCATCTTTATAAGAACCGGTCTCTGTTAAATCTTTAAAACTGACAACTTCTGCTCTAATAAAACCTCTTTCCATATCTGAATGAATTTTACCTGCAGCATGGGGGGCAGTTGAATTTCTTTTTACAGTCCAGGCTCTAACTTCTTTTTCACCTGCAGTTAAAAACGTAATTAGATCTAATAATCTATAACCGGCTCTAATTAAACGATCAAGCCCTGAATTTTCAATACCCAGGTCTTCTAAAAATAAAATTTTGTCGTCTTCATCAAGCTCAGCAATATCAGCTTCAATCTGGGCACTAACAGTTATAACTTCTGCCCCTTCATCTTTGGCATATTCTTTAACCTTCTCAACATAGTTATTATTATCGTCTCCAATCTTATTTTCATCAACATTACATACATAGATTGTAGGTTTTGCCGAGAGCAACTGAAGTTCTTTGGTTAATCTCTGGCCAGTTTTAGATAATTCAATCTGTCTAATATTCTTACCATTTTCAAGAGCTTCTTCTAATTCTTTTAATTCTTCTAGCTCTTTTAAATATATTTTATCACCACTTTTTGCTTTCTTTTCAGTCTTATCTAACCGTTTTTCTATTGTTGCCATATCAGCTAGCATTAGTTCTAGATTAATAGTTTCAATATCATTTATAGGATCAATTTTATTATTAACATGGGTTATATTGTCATCAGTAAAACATCTGACAACTTGAGAAATAGCATCAACTTCACGAATATGAGATAAAAACTTATTTCCAAGGCCTTCACCTTTGCTAGCACCTTCAACCAGTCCTGCTATATCTACAAATTCTATCATTGCAGGGGTTCTTTTTTCAGGATTATATATTTTTGTTAAAATATCCAGTCTTTCATCAGGGACATTAACTACGCCTATATTTGGGTCGATAGTACAGAAAGGATAATTTTCTGCATCAACCTGAACTTTTGTGAGAGCATTAAATAAAGTAGACTTTCCAACGTTCGGTAAACCAACAATTCCTATTTTCATTTTTTCCTCCTTAAAATTATCATTCCTTATATATCATATCTCATTTGAGAGGATTTTTAAAGTCCTAATATGATAAATATAAACTAGATATTCTATAATTATCTAAAAGCCCTTATGATTGAAGGCTTTTTTCATTTTTTTGAAAAAATTTATTAATTTATTATTTAATAAAATCTATAAATTAATAACAAAAACTCAATAAATTATATTCATTAAATAAAACTATTAAATTTATGTGATAAGATGTTGATAAATGAATGTTTTTAGTGATTTTTAAAACTTTAAATTTTTGAAGGAGTTTTTAAATATATCT
>CAYONR010000010.1:0-21224 GCA_964405365.1 uncultured Halanaerobiaceae bacterium | reverse complement strand
ATTTAAATGTAGTTATATAATTATTGTGTGCTTATAAATAATTACAGGATTTTAGTTTTATTGATAAAAGGGGATGATTAATTGATGCATAAAAATATTGAATTTAATAAGTTTAGTGGTCTTATAATAATATTGATTTTAGTTTTGATGATGACAGGTAGTTCTTATGCTGATAACGGCTTATCTTTAGGTGAAGTGATAGATCTTGCAAATGAAAATGATATAGATTTGAAAATTACTGAATTAGAATTAGACAATGCTAGATTAAATTATGAGATGAATAGAGCTAGAAATTTAAGAACTGAATCTCGATATCAGGAACTTTCAGCTGAATTGGCTTATAACCAGGCTCAGGAAGAGAATCGCCAGACCAGAACTGGGATATATATTGGTCTGATAAATGATTACCATAATTTAGTTGAAATAAATAAAGAGCTAGATATTGCTGTTAAAGAAAAAGAATTAGCTAGAAAAAGATTGGAAGATAAAAAACTTGAAGTTGAGCAGGGTTTAAGTTCAAGGGTAGAGTTATTACAGCAGCAAATTGCTTTTAATAATACTGAGTTTGCCCTTATTAGTCTTGAGGCAGAATTAGAACAGGCTGAAAGACAATTTAGATCACGTTTGGACTTAGACTATTTACCTGAATTGACTTCTCGATTACAGCCAGTAGGAAGCTTGAATCTGCCTGCAAGAGAAGAAATTGTTGAAAAGGCTTCAGAAGAAAGTTTTCAGCTTGAAGCAGTCAGAATTAATCGTGAGTTATCAGGAATAGATTTAAGAAGAGCTGAAGCTGTTCAGACTCCTGAATTAGAATTACAGGAGTATAAGAATCAGCTTGAACTGGCAGAATTGGAAATTATTCAAGTTGAAGAAAGAATTGAAGAAGAAGCTTTAGAGCAGTATCATCAGGTAGAACAGTCCTATCGTCAGATTGAGCTTGCCGCAGATAATCTTGAACAGGCAGCTGAACATCGTCGGATTACAAGAGAACAGAGAGAAGCAGGTTTGGTGTCTGCAAGTGCACTGGAAGAGGCTGAACTAGAGCATCTTCAGGCAGAATTGAATTTAGAACTTTCTAGATTTGCTTATCTTATAAATTATTTTGATTTACAGAATATGATCGGTGTAGAGCTGGAGGTGTTGCTGGATGGAGTTCTTGCAGTCATCTCAGATTAGGAAAACTTCAAGTTTAGGGTTTTATATTATTATGTTAATTATGATTTTTACTTTGTTAAGTGTTAACGAGAGTACTGTTAACGCTAATGATGATCTAAATTTGAAACTGCTTCTCTTGACTGCAGTTGAAGAGTCAAATGAGCTTGCAGATGAGAGAAGAACTGTTGTTGATCTTGAAAGAGAGATAGCCAGGCTTAGGGCTAATGCTGGCTGGCAATATGACCTGAATGCTTCATATAATAGAGGTGATCAGATTCAGTTATCACAGGCTAATATTGGTGATCAGCTACAATCTTCAGGTGTGAATGAGAGGTATAACATTAGTATAGATGGGGGCCGGAGTTTTTTATCTGGTCTTAACCTGACAACTGATTTAACAGTTATTGATTCATCTGATTTAGATTTTGATGAGATTGTCGATAACTGGGAGCTTGATATTGGTTTGAATTTAAGATTATGGCCAAGAATACCATCTGAGTTGGCCAGGACTTTAGAAAATCTTGAAAATAATCTTGCTCTTGCCAGGTTGGAGCTAGAAAAGTCTAAAGAAGAGTTTTATCTTGAATTAGTTGGAGATTATATTGAAATAATGTTTTTAGAAAAGAGACAGGAAACTAATCTGGAGAATCTAGAAATTGCTGAAAGAAGACTGGCAAGAGTTGAGGAAAGACAAGAGATTGATGAAGCCGGGGAACTAGAATTAGCTGAGACTAGACTTGCTTTAAGACAGGCAGAAAGAGCATATCAATCTACTGAAAGAACTCTTGATAGATTAAAGAGAAACTTTGAAAAGCGAGCTGCTATTAATGATAGAATTGATTACAGTTTAAAAGGTGAAGTTGAAGAATTACTGGTTGAAGATAAGGCTTCTATAGATGATAGAATCAGAAATTATCTGGCTAATTTTCATGAAGTTATAAGAGATAGTCAGATAAATTCTATAAATTATAGCCGGTTGATGCAGTCTTTATCTAAAGCAGAACAGGAACTTGAATGGTATGATGATGAAGACACTTTTGAGCTGAATGTATCTGCAATGACTGAAGTAAATGAGGGCAGCTGGCAGGCAGGCTTTAATATTAGTTATCCTCTCTATGAAGGAGGGGTTAAAGAATATGAACGGGAAGAGTTAGTTTCAGAAATCAAGACTGTTAATTTAAACTTAGAAGAGTTCATCTTTAATCTTGAGCAGGGACTTGAAGCTGAGTTGGATGGATTAATTATAAAGTTAGATGAATTAGAGGATAAGGAAATTAAGAAAGAGATGAGCCGCTTAACTTTCCTGCAGGAAGAAGAGGCTAGAGAGATTGGTGCAATTGATGAATTAGAACTTCTGAAAGCAGAGTTGGGTTACGAGGATGCTATAATTGATTATGATGAGGCTAGGTTTGAGTTAGCTTTAGATTTGCTTATGTTCGAGCAGAAGCCTGGTTACTGGAGTATGGAGGAGATTTTAAATGAGTAAAAAGAAAGTTGGAATAATCTTCTTGATTATTTTAATATTTGCTGGAGGCTTTTTTATTTTTAGGGATAGATTGGACAGAAGAATGGCAGGAATTAACCATGTAGATGCAGAAATGATGACGGTTAGCAGAGGTAATATTAATAGGACTATAACAGCCAGTGGTACATTGACTCCTGTTAGAGATAGAAGCCAGGCATTTAATCAGGGAGGAACTGTTGAAGAAGTTTTTGTTGAAGTAGGGGACAGTATTTCTGCAGGCGATAATCTGGTAAAATTAAAATCCAGTCAGCAGGAACTCAATCTAATCCAGGCAAGAACTGCTTATCAATCAGCCAGGATAAATGGGACTGAGACTGAAATACACGAAAGAAGAACACAGCTTGAGATAGCTGAAGAGGAACTAGAAAATAGAACTTTAAAAGCTGCTATTTCAGGAGAAGTTGTTCAGTTAGAATTAGAAGTTGGGGATGAGGTCAGCGCTGGAGAGAATGTTGTTAGGATACTTGATGAGACAGGTTATTTAGTTGATTTAAATATAGATGAGGGTGATAGCAGGCTTGTGGCTGTTGGTCAGATAGCTGAAATAGAGATTCCTGCAATACCAGATAAAATTTATGAAGGTGTTGTCAGTCAAGTTAAGAGGGTTACAAAAGTTGTTAATAATGTCGTTGTGGTGCCTGCTGAAGTGAGAGTAAATGATAATAGCTTAGAATTTAGGCCTGGTTATTCTGTAGATGTTGAAATAATTGTTGAATCTGTTGAAGATGCTATTAGAGTGCCAGTAACAGCTATCTTTTCTGATCAGGATCAGTCTTATGCTGTTCTTATAGATGATGAGGGTAAAGCAGAGCCGATTGCTGTTGAGGTAGGACTAAGTGATGGACTCCAGATTGAGATAATGTCAGGATTAGAAGAAAATGATAGAATCTTAGTAAATGCCTATCAGTATTCCCAGCGGGCCGGGCGAGATGATAGTTTAGATGTGCAATTTGGTCCTCCTGAAGGAAGAGAATAATGATAGAAGTTATAGATCTTAGAAAAGTATTTAAAAATGGTGAGATAGAGGTTGAGGCTTTAAAAGGTGTAAGTTATGCAATTGAAGATGGTGAATTTGTTGCAATAATGGGTCCATCAGGATCAGGCAAGTCAACTATGATGCATCTGCTTGGCTGTTTAGACCAGGCAACTTCTGGTAAATATCTGCTTGCAGGTACTGATGTAGGTGAGCTTGATGATAATCAATTGGCCAGAATAAGAAATGAAAAAGTAGGTTTTGTTTTTCAGCAATTTAATCTATTAGCTCGGACTTCGATAAAAAAGAATGTTGAAGTTCCAATGATTTATAGAGGTGTTAGCAGAAAAGAAAGAAGAAAAAAAGCTGAAGATATGCTTGCTAGAGTAGGATTAGATCACAGAATGGATCATAATCCTAATGAGATTTCTGGAGGACAGAAGCAGAGAGTTGCGATTGCTAGAGCATTAGTGAATAATCCAGATTTGATTTTAGCTGATGAACCTACAGGTAATTTAGATACTAAAACTGGCAATGAAATAATGGAGCTCTTTCAAGAATTGAACGATCAGGGTCATACAATAATTATTGTTACCCATGAACCTCCAATAGCGGAGCAGGCAAAACGGATTATTAATCTCAGAGATGGATTGATTTCATCTGATGAGGTGATAGCATGATCTTTGAAACCTTTCGAATTGCAATTAATGGTTTTAGAACTAATAAATTACGGACATTTTTATCGATGCTTGGGATAATAATTGGGGTTGGAGCAGTTATTGCTATAGTTTCTATTGGCAGTTCGGCCAGAGAAGAAGTGACTGCTCAGATTTCGAGTTTAGGTTCTGACCTATTATGGGTAACTCCAGGTTTTTCAGCTGGTAGAGCCACCCGAATGGAATCTGATCCCAGGGAGAATTTCACTCTTGATATAATTCAATATATTGATGATTATTCTCCAGGGGTGACAAATGTTGTGCCTGAAGTTTCAAGCTCAGTTCAATTAAGGAGAGGCGATAATACTTTAAATAGTACTGCTGTGGGTACCAGTCAGGATTTTACCATAGTAAATATTTATTATCCAGAAAGAGGTCGGTTTATTGATCAGGATGATCTTGATCAATCTCGGAATTCAATTGTGCTAGGAAGTAATGTGGCATCTGAATTATTTTCTGATGGTGATCCAGTTGGTCAGAGAATTAGATTGAATTATCAGGGAAGAAATTTAAATTTTACTATAGTTGGAGTAATGGAATCAAAAGGTCAGGGAATTATGGGTAATCTTGACCGGAGAGTTTATATTCCAGTTACAACTTTTACTAATAAACTCTCAAGGCAAGATTTTGTTGATTTATATTATGCCCAGTTTTCGCCTGGGTTCAGTTCTCAGGAAGCCAGGAATCAAATAGATTATTTTTTCTTTCAACATTTAGGTGATGAAAATCTCTATAATATAATGAGTCAGGATCAGATTTTGGGAGTATTAGATCAGGTAACTGGAACGTTAAGCTTAATGCTTGGTGGAATAGCAGGTATATCTTTATTAGTAGGTGGCATTGGTATAATGAATATAATGTTAGTTTCTGTTACTGAGAGAACTAGAGAGATAGGAATAAGAAAAGCTCTAGGAGCTAAAAAGCGGAATATTTTAGGCCAATTTTTATTAGAATCTCTTGCATTAAGTAGTATTGGTGGTTTTATAGGAATTGGCTTAGGTTACTCAGGGACTTATCTTGTAACAAGAATTGGAAACTGGCCGTTAGTATTATCCCCAGTAGCAGTTATTCTGGCTTTTGGATTTTCACTTGCAATTGGGCTCTTTTTTGGTATATATCCTGCAGTCAAAGCTGCCAGGCTAGATCCTGTTGATTCATTAAGTTATGAGTAAAATATTGTGATTAACTTGTATTAATACCCCTATCTCTGATAAAATAATAATGAAAACACAAAATAATTTTTTTGCTTTCATTAGGAGGTTGAATACATGGGAGACAGAATTAAGAGTTCATATGAGATTGCGATGGAGAGGGCAGAAAAAATTGATGTAGATGCCGATACTGAAAAACTTGACCTTCGTTCCGAAATTAGGCCGATATTAAGTAAATTTTTTCAGGACAAGATAGATGCTGATGGTCTCTGGGAAGAATTTAAAGATAGTGAAGAAGAAAGATTGTCAGAAGCTCAGAGAATGATTGTATCTTCATTGGGGTTGAATTCCAATCAACCAGAGATTAAATTAAGAAAAGAAGGTTTAATGGCTATTGAAGATCTTAAAGAAGAATCCAAGCCTTCGGAATTAGATCAGTTAATGGCAAAAGTCAGTCAGACTGTTCAGCAATATAATCAAGAGCAGGAACAGTTACAAAAAAAATTAGAAAATATGCTTCGACAGGCTGCTAGTGCAAGTGGTCAACAGCCTGAAGATATGATGGAGTTATTAGGAAATTTAGATGAAAATACACAGAGACAACTGCAACAAGCACGCCAGGAAATAGAAGAGCGTTTCAAGGAAGAATGGGAGTCTCTTGAGGATAAATTGAATAAGCTTGTTAGTCAGGAGTAGATTAAATGGAAGGAATCAAAAGGTTGATTTCCAGGATGACCAGGGCAGATATTATCCTGGTCCTGGTTATTTTAATATTTTCAGTAGTAGGTATATTTGTACCTATAATATTTCAGCCTGATCATGGAGAATATCAACTAGTAGTTGAACAGGCTGGCCAGGAATTATTTAGAAAAGATTTTCCTCGAGAAGATGGGATAGAAGAATTTAGTTTTCGCTGGCAAGGGGATGAATACCAGGCCAGGCTTGAATTCGAAAATAATCGGGTTCGTTTGCATCGTCTTTCTAAAGAAATAGTTCCCCTTGATATTCACGAACAGATGGGCTGGATACAGAGGCCAGGCCAGATGATTGTTGCTTTACCGGTCCAGATGGTTATTAGCATTGAAGGCGATCGTGGAGAAAGAGAATATGATGGTGTTGTAGGAAGTTATGAAAATTAAATATATTAGAGCCACCCGAATAGGGTGGCTTATAATTTTTGATAGGGGGGCTTGTTTATTATGGACTTTAGATATATTGACTTTAATCAAGATATCTTTGAGGAAGCAATTATAGAAGAACCAGCAATTTATATTTTCCCTAACAGTGGCGATATAAAGTTAGCTAGATCTACATATAGTCGGGAACCATTGACAAGGGAAAGTAAATTTTTAGACTGGAATAGTTTTAAAGAAATGATCTTTCCTGTAGATGATTTAGTTTTGAAAGAAGAAAAATTGTCAATTGCAATATTTTCATTATTAACTACTGATGACAAGAAATTTTTAAATATAAATGAATATAAAGATGTTCTGGAATTTTCCAGTCTTTTTCATAATTATTATCTTGAAAGAGCCGAATATCTAGTAGATAGCCTCCCGGCTCTTGAAGGCTGGCAAAAGAAAAGATTAAATTTATTTGAAAAATTAAGATCCAGGTATCTTAACTGGCTAAATAAAAATAATTATTCTGACAAATCACTGGTTTATAATTTGGATAATTATAATACGGTTAGTATTAAATCTTTTGAGAGAATAGTAGTTATAAATCCTATTGAAACAAGCCCCCTTGAAAAAGAAATAATTAATAAGTTAGATGAAGATTTTAATATAGAGATATTTTTACAGTTGAAAAAATCTAATTATTCTGAAGAGAAATTAAGGCTTGAAAATTTTGAGCTGCCAGAAGAGCTAGAAGTTGACCTAAAACTATATACTGCCGATGAAGAGATTGGTCAGTTGGCTTCAGCTTTAAATATAGCTGTAAAAAATAATGCAGAGATCATATCTCCTAATCTTGATAAAAGAAATTATAGGAATATTTTATCTGAAAAAGAAGTTGAAGTTCAGGCGTCTAAAAGTCTGACAGAGTCTTCTTTATATCGTTTTTTGAAATGCTCTTATAATTTATTATTAAATTATGAATCAGAAAGTAAAGGTTTAGGTCTGCTCCCGGTTAATCAGTTGTTAAAAGCTATTAATCAACCTGTGCTGGCAAGATATTTTGATCTTGAAACTAAGGGGGTTAGGGCAGATTTAAATGAGCTAATAAGTCAGGGATATTATTATGTAAATGGGAGAATAATTGAAGAAAAATTAACTGCTTTAAAACCTCTTTTTCTTCTGATTGCTGATTTATCTGAGATGAAAGGTTTAGCTGAGTTGATTGGTTATCTTGATAGGTTAGAACTTGATAAATTAGCTGATCCATTATATAGAGATGAAGTTGATCAATTTTATGATGGTTTAATAGAATTAACGGCAATAGAGAAAATGGGTTTAGTAGAAAATTGGAATAAGTTTTTTAATCGTTCAGCCCGAGGTGTAATGGAGTTAGTATTAAATTATCTCAGTTATAAAAAGATATCAACTAATATTACTGTTGAAAAGGACAGGTTACAATTACAGGATTTTCAATTGGCCCCTGCAGATAGGCGGCAAAATCTAATAATATTAAATGCCAGTCAGGGTGAACTGCCAGTAGGTGGTAGGCAATCATTTTTGCTGAATTCAGAGCAGAAATCAGAGTTGGGGTTGCCAACAGCCAGGGATGAACAGAAATGGCAGAGATATTACTTTTTCAGACATGTTCTGACTGCAGAAAAAGCGGCAATCTTTGGACTTGATAATCAGAATGAAAATTTATCTCCAGGTTCTTTAATGGAAGAGATTAAATTCAAGTATGGCCTGGAATATCAGGATAGTCCAATAAATAGAAGTGATTATCTCAGATTCTTTAATAATATTTTTGATAGTAAATCTGACTTTAATTTTGGCCATGTAGATAGAGAAAATTATACGACTGATTTAGGGCAGAATCTTGTTGAAGAAACAGGGGGCAGGACCAGTCTGACCTATTATAAATATAATAGAATCAAGGACTGTTATCACAGGTATTATCTTGAACATATTATTGGCTTTGATTCAGGGTTAGAATTGCCGGGTAAAGCAATGAATCCAATGGTTTTTGGGATTATGGTTCATAACCTGATGGATAAGGCCATTACTGAATTAAAACCAGAATTAGGTGCAAATAAGGCAGAAGTTGAGTTTGATAAAGACAGGATTGAAGAGATTGTTGATGAAACGATCAACAGGTATTATTTATTTTATGACCAGAGATTTAAAGGCTATTATAAAGAGATTATAAAACCGAGGCTTGTTGATTCAATATTTAGCTTTATTGCTGGTTTATTCAGGAGATTGCCGAATTCTTCTGAAGAGATTATATCTGACTGGGAATGGAGGCTTGAATATACTCCTGAAAATAAAAAAGCTAGTTTTTATAAAGAGAAGGGAATGGAATTTTACTTAAGTGGCCGGATTGATCTTCTAATTGAAACCGACCAGGAAAAAGTTTTAGTAGATTTTAAAACTGGTTCAGGCTCAGTTGATCAGTTAAATTTTTATTCTCTGCTTTTAGATAATGGAATCTCTAAACAGAAAAAATATATTTACAATATCATGGATAAAACATTCCAGTCTGCAAACTCAGATAGTGGAAATGAGTTGGCTGAAAAGATAAGATTGGAGTTGGAGGATCTAACTGATTCTAAATATTATACCAGAATATTTAAATCTCGATGCGAACGGTGTCCATATTTAACAATCTGTCAGGTGGTGAAATAATGAGAAATATAGATAGCAAGATCTTAAAAGCCAGTGCCGGGACAGGCAAGACCTACCGGCTTTCAATAGAGTATATTGCAGCAATTATGCAGGAAAAAGAATTTAGCGAGATTGTTATTTTAACATTTACCAGAAAAGCTACAGCTGAAGTTAGAGAAAGAGTATTTGAGCAGATTGCTGATATCCTCAAAAACAAAGGCGATTCAGGGGTCTGGAAGAGTTTAAAAGAAATATATCCAGATCTAAATTTAAATCTTGATTATTTACAAGAAACCTATAAGCAGATGTTAATGGAGAAAGATTTAATTAATATCTATACAATAGATAGTTTTTTAAACCTATTATTTGAAGAAATTGTTGCACCATATCTTGGAATATTTAATTATGAGATTATCTCTGATAAAGAAAACCAGAGGATTATTGATGAACTTTTTAGGAGATTGATCTCATCATCAGATAAAGTGGAGATGGTTGAGAAATTAATTGGCAATCGGATTAGCAGGGATTTTACAGTTCCAGTCGATTTTTTAAACGAGGTAATTCATAATCGCTGGAAATATTTATTGATAGATCATGAAAGTGATATTAGTGAAGATGAAAAAGTTAAAATAGATTTTATTAGTTCTTTTGATGAAGTTTTAGAGTTGCTATATGAAGCAGCTGAACTCAGAGGAGAAGAAGTTGATGGTGGCTGGTTTACTAAGGATTATAGAGATATATTAATTCATTATCTCAATTTGAAGTCTAATAATGCAGATAAGAAGTTGCTAGAAGAAGCTATCTATAAGCATTATAATCAGTTTTTAAAAGATGATACCTGCTGGAATGGTAATAAGTTTCGCAAAAAAGAGTTAAAACCATATAAGGCTGAACTTAAAGAAGCTTACAGATTTTTTCAGGAACAGCTTGCCAGAAGAATTATGGAAGATGAGGTTTTGCCTCAACAGGATTGGATTTTTGGCCTTGTTAATGATATTTTTAGTGAATATGACAGCTTAAAGTTGAAGCAGAAGCGATTTACCCATCAGGATATTTCTAATTTCACATATAATTATTTAATAGAAGAAGGGATTGAATTACCTCCTGGAGAGTTGATTGACTACCTTGGAGAATTAGTCGGCGGTGAGATTACCACTTTATTTATAGATGAATTTCAGGATACAAGTGTGCTTCAATGGCAGATATTAAGTAAATTACTTACCGGGGATCGGTCTCTAATTGCTGTTGGAGATGCTAAACAGTCTATCTATGGCTGGAGAGATGGAGAAAAAGAGCTATTTGTTAAACTGCCTGAAATTACTGAAGGTGCCGAAGAGACTCTAGGAGTCTGCTATAGGAGCAGGGAAAATATAGTTGAATTTATAAATAAGTTTTTTAGTGATCTGCGAAATGACTGGGAGTATGATGGTGTTGAATCTTTAGCAGAAAAACAAGGGGGTTACCTTGAAGTTTTAGTCGGTGGAAGCTCTGCTCTCATAAATACTGATACTAAGAAGTTTGCCGGGTATTCAGAGGAGAAGCAGAACGAATTATTTCGATATAATGAAAAAGTAACAGAAAATCTACCGGCTGCTATAGCCAGAAGGATTGATGAGGAATTTGAAAATTATAGTGGAATATCTGTACTGGCCAGAAAGAATAAAGAGTTAGAGGATATTGCCAGAGAACTTGAGGAGTTTGAAATTCCCTATATTTTAGAAAAAGGAGGCTCATTGCTTGATCATAAAGCAGTCCGACCGCTCTATCAGTTAATTATGTATCTCAGTAGAGATGATTTTTATCAGTTGATAGCCTTTTTAAGAAGTGAACCTGTGGCTATAGGTCATAATCTCTGCCAGAAATTAATAAAATTCAAGAAAGATTTTCAAACTTACTTAAAGGATAAAGGTCAGTTGTCCCCTGAAGTTGGAAGTATTTTAGCAGATGAACCCAAATTGGAGGAAGTTTTTAGCTGGCTAAAAGAGATAAGGGAGCTGCCCTATTCTCAATTAATTGATAGTTTGTTTAAGGAGTCAGGAATTGTTGGTTTTTATAAAGAAAATCGTTCTGCTTTAAAGAATCTGTATAAGTTCTTTGATTTGATGAAATCAGTTGCTAGTTTGGGAGAATTAATAGAATATCTTGATGATAAAGAAGGTGCATCAGAATTAGAACAGGTAGCTATTAAGAGCGAAAATGCTGTTGAGTTATTAACAGTACATAGGGCTAAAGGGTTATCTTTTGATACAGAATTTTTCTACTGGTCTCCAGGGGGTAACGGAGGTGGTAACCAGGGGAATACTATTGAACTATTTCTGGGATTTGATGAACTTTATGAAAAAGTAGATGATTATTTGCTGCTTACCTCAGATTATAAAAATCTACTCCAGTGGCTGGAATATGATTTCCAGGATAAGGCCGATGCCGATGAACTGGCAGAAGAGATAAATAATCTCTATGTTGCTATGACCAGACCTGTTGATAATCTATTTTTATATATTGATACACCGAGAAAAATCATGCCAGGAGAAACTGGTTTCTGGGAGAGCAATGATAGTTATAATTTTTATGAGCCTGCTATTTTACAAGCTACTGGTCAGGAGTCACTGGTTGATTTAATTGAACCCTGGAGCTATGGGGAATTAGCAGTTGACAGCTCTGAGGAAGAAGCTCACGCTCTGTCAGATATTCAAAACCTGGCATATTTCTTTAAAGGAGATTGGCCTGACGAGGCCGATAGAATCAGAGCTGAAGAAGCGAAGGATTTTGATTTTAATCTGGATAAAGAGAGGGCACAGGTAATTGGACTGGGGCTGCATTTTTACTTAGAACAGGTCGTTTATGGCAGAAGTGAGGAAGAAGAACAGGCAGCTAAACTAGTAATGGCCAGATATGGTAATATATTAGGCAGAGCTGATACTGAAAGTTTAATTAATCGAGCTGCAGATTTTGTTGCTGATAACCCTGAATATTTCTCAGAAGAATATGATATCTTAACTGAATATAGTCTCTGGCTTGATGATGGAAGTATGAAGAGAGTGGATAGATTGTTAATTAACAGAGAGAAGAAGCAGATTAAAATTATTGATTTTAAAAGTGGGGCAGTAGAATCTGATGATCAGTTAGATGAATATAAAAAGATCCTGGCCGAAGAACTTGGCCAGGAGTATAGATTTGAGACTGAGTATGTTAATATATAATTAGAGTATGGGAGAGAGGAGCCGAGAGATAGACTCTCTGACTTTCATGGTCCAGCCTCTATTCTCATATTCCTTGACAGTGATCTCCCTCGATTCATTGAGATCTTCTCTAAAGATTTCGTCATGGAGCTGGGCTATATCTTCATCATAGATAAAGGCATTGATTTCGAAATTAAGTTTAAAGCTTCTGACATCCATATTTGTTGTTCCTATAGAGAGAATTCTTCCATCAATGCAGATAGTTTTGCTGTGGAGGAATCCTCTGTTATATCTATAACAGCGAGCTCCTGCTTCAAGCATCTGGCCAACAAATGAGTTATTGGCTGCATAGACAAATGGATGATCACCTCTATCAGGTATCATTACTCTGACATCGACCCCTGAACGGGCTGCAACCTGGAGTGCTTCTAACATGGCAGGATCTGGAATAAAATATGGTGTCTGGATATAGATGCTATTTTCAGCACCATAGATCATCTTTAAGAACAGAGATTTAATTTCTTCTTCTCTGGAGTCAGGACCACTGCTGACAATCTGGACAGGTGATTTCCCTGTGACTTCTTTTTTAGGGAAATATTTTTTATTATCAAGGAAATCTTCGCCAGAGGCAAAAGCCCAGTCGAGAAGAAATCGGTGTTGCATGCTATTAACACTTTCTCCTTTGAGTCTGAGATGGGTGTCTCGCCAGTCGCCGAATCTTTTAGAGCGACCAACATATTCATCACCGACATTAATACCACCAAGATAGCCTATCTGACCATCTATTATTACGTTTTTACGGTGGTTTCGATAGTTGATGTCAAGAATAAAGGGGGCAAAAGGTATTGCTTCGCCACCGGCATCTAACAATTTGTTGATAGAATGTTTTGAGAGGTTTCGGCAACCCATTCTATCATATAATAGCCTGACCTCAATACCTTCTCTGGCTTTTTTAGTTAGTAGTTCCATAAGTTCATTGCCTAATTCATCGTCATTAATTATATAGTAATTAACATGGATAAAATTCTTTGCTTTTTCAATATCTTTAAAGAGATCGGCAAATTTATTTGTTCCGTTTGTATAAATTTTTATCTGGTTATAACCGACCAGTGCAGGATTTCTATTTCTTAATCCCAAACGGATGATACTTTCTTCGAGATGGTCAAAATCTGACTCTGGTATCTTTAAAGATTTTGATTTATCGACATAAACCATATTTTTAATATTGTCCTGTTCCTGTTTTTTCTGGAAAACTTGTTTTTTTCTAGGGGTTAAGCCTAGAAATAGATAAAGAATAAAACCTATAACAGGTAGAAGTGTAAGTATGAGTAACCAGGCCCAGGTTGAATTTGGGTCTTTTCTTTCAAAGAAAATTAAAAGAATGATGAATATAATATTTAAGATTATTAAAGCAACTGGTAGATAAGTTAGTAAATTCATTGGACTCCTCCTTACAATATATTATATTCACGTCTCGATAGGTATTTTCCTTTATTTTTATCAAAATTATTTGGAGTTGATTTGATTATGTTAGGATTAATGAAAAATAAACAGAAAATGAAACCCAAAAATATTAATCGAGGAAGAAAGTGGAGTATAGGTCTTTATGCTGGGGATCCATTAGGAGAATTAATTGAATTACCTGGGAACCCGATTATTTCTGCAGAAGATATTACTGATTGCAGAGCTGGATTTGTTGCGGATCCTTTTATAATTGAAAAAGATGATATATATTATCTCTTTTTTGAAATAATGAATCTTGATAGTGGCCAGGGCGATATTGGCCTTGCTGTAAGTAAAGATGGAGTTAAATGGTCCTATGAAGGCCTGGTATTGACTGAGCGATATCATTTATCTTATCCCTGGGTTTTTCAGTGGGAAGGAAAATATTATATGTTGCCTGAGATGAATCAAGGAAAAACAGTCAAATTATTTCAAGCTGCTATTTTCCCGTATAAATGGGAGCCTGTTACTGAGCTTTTATCCGGGAAAAGGTATAGAGATAGCAGCTTGCTTAGATATAATGATCTCTGGTGGCTTTTCACTACCTGGGATGATACCAGGCTTCATCTGTATTTTAGTAATGATTTATTTGGAGATGATTGGCGTAAACACCAATCGTCTCCTATTGCAATCGGCAGGTTTGCCAGGCCGGCAGGTAGGTTTTTAGATTATAAGGGCAAGTTTTATCGACCTGCTCAGGATCCTTTACCAGGTTATGGTAGTAGAGTTATGCTCCATGAGATTGAAGAAATAAATACTGAAAGATATAAAGAGAGGTTGATTGGACCATATTTTTCAGCTTCCGGCAGTGGCTGGAATTCAGAAAGGATGCATCATGTTGATTTTCTGAATCAACTTCCTTCAGGAATTAAGCAAAAAGAAAGTGTTGGGAAAGATAACTGGTTGGTAGTCGCTGATGGCTATAATTCTAGATGGACTATTGATCCGATAAGACTTCGCATTTCCAGGTTTAAAAGGAGGTTTAGGAATGTCAGAGATCGAAATTTCAACTAAAGAATATGAAATTTTAAGTATAATTGAATCCAGGGAAGGCCCAGTTGGCTCAGGGGTTATAAGCCAGCGAATTTCTAAAAATTATGATTCATTTAGTGAGGCTACTATCGGAAGGATTTTAAGAAGACTTGATAAGAAAGGCCTTACAAAAAAAGAACCCTATCGGGGCAGAGTTTTATCAGAAAAAGGTGGGATTGTTTTAAAAGAATATAGATTAGATAAAAAAATGAAGAGTCAAATAGATGAGTTTCTTGATCTCACAAAAGTAGAGAGAAGACAGGAATTACTGGATATGTTAATTGCCCGCAAGGCTATAGAACGGGAAGTAGTTAGATTGGCCACTAAAAAAATTTCTAAAGAAGAATTCAAAAAAGTAAAAGATATAATTGAAAGACATCATACTGATTTTGAAAAAGGTGAAAGCCATGGCGAAGGCGATAAGAATTTTCATCTAATGCTGGCTGAAATTGCTGGAAATAGTTTTTTAGAGGCATCTTTAAAAATGATTAGAAATAATGAAGATTATTCTCCAGTTCTTGAGCAGATGCGGACTATTGTAGGGAGTAAGATAGTATCCGATCACAGTCAGATCTTATCTGCTATTGAATCAGGAGACCCTGATAAAGCTGAAGATGCAATGGTCAATCATATTGAAAATATCATAAAGGATATAAAAACTTATTGGCAAGCAGATTTTGATTAAGCTAGTTGACATTCAGGAACTCATTGAGTATAATAACAACACTGGCTCATCACTGATGAGCGACTGAAGTTATTATACTTTTTGATTATAGGTTTATTAGAATTATAAAGGAGTTGAAGATTGTGTTAATGCAGGGGACTACAGAGATTAATGAGCAGGGAGTATTAGAAATAGGTGGAGTTTCTGTAACAGAGTTAAGAGATAAATTTGGAAGTCCATTATTAGTATATGATTATCAGGAGATATTAAATAATATAAATAAATTTAAGGAGGCTGTCTCCAGTTATCCAGGCGAAGCAGAGATTATTTATGCCAGTAAAGCATTCTTATGTAAAGCAATGGCTGATATTATTGCCAGGAATGATATCTTTATAGATGTTGTTTCAGGTGGAGAATTGGCCAGGGCTTTAGCAGGAGATTTATCTGCAGATAAAATATATATGCATGGTAATAATAAAAATGAAACTGAACTTAAAAAGGCTATTGATGCTGGCGTCAATACTATTATAGTTGATAATGTTTATGAAGCAGAGCTTTTAAATAGATTGGCTGAAGAACAGAATAAGGTTGTAGATTGTATAGTTCGCTTGATTCCAGGGATTTCTGCCCATACTCATGAATTTATTAGAACCGGGCAGGCTGATTCTAAATTTGGTGTAAGTATTAAAACAGGCCAGGCTAGAGAATTGATCCAATGGCTTGAAGAGAGACAGAATCTTAATTTTAAGGGGATTCATGCCCATATAGGTTCTCAGATTTATGATGTCTCAGCTTTTAAAGAGTTGATCTGGGTTTTAATTAAGTTTATGATAGAACTCAGAAGAGAAGATAATATTCTAGTCGAAAAATTAGATTTAGGCGGTGGCTTTGGAATTCCAGAAAAATCTGAAGACCCTGAAGTTGACGTGGTTAAATTGGTTGGAGAAATAGCCCAGGAGCTTGTTGATAGCTGTGACCGGGAAGATTATCCACTGCCAGCTTTATTATTAGAACCAGGGAGGTCTATTATTGGATCTGCCGGGACCAGTCTTTATACTGTCGGTTCTATTAAAGAGATTGGCGATTTAAAGACTTATTTAGCTGTAGATGGAGGAATGTCAGATAATATCAGGCCGGCATTATACGGAGCAGAATATGAAGCTTTTATTGCTAATCGTTGTAATGATAAAGATAATACAGAGGTTACAATAGTAGGTAAATGCTGCGAATCCGGCGATGTTTTAATTGAGGATGAGCTGCTGGCCAGTCCTGAGCCAGGTGATATTCTTGCTATTCCAGCAACTGGCGCTTATACCTATTCACTTTCCAGTAATTATAATGGCTTATTACGGCCTGCAGTTCTATTAGTTTATCAGGGAGAAGTTCAGGTGATGATTGCAAGAGAGAAAGAAGAGGACCTCCACAAAAACGATTGTAATTTAGTAATATAGAGAGGATGTTAAATTTTTATGTCATTTTTGCCACCTAATGTAAGTAAAGAGATGTTTGAAGCTGACTTCTGGCTGGAAAAGATAAATGATGGTGATAGGATACTAGTTGCTGCTGATGAAATTAATCTGATGGAGAAGAAAACAGCTGAAAAGATGGCTGAATTGGGATTGGCAGGGGAATATACTCTGCCTGAAGATTTTCAAGAAAAAATGTCAGCAGTAGAAATTAAAGAGTTGATGGAGTCTTATTCTCTGCCAGATTCTCTGCCTGATTATGATCTCTACTCTGCTGATGGGGAGAGATATGATCAGGATTGGTTAGACAAATTAATTGAAGAAAGTAATCTGGAAGTTTTATCAGATGCGGATCAGATGATCAAAGGGAAGCCTGCTTTAACTATCAGGCGATTATCTATTAGGGCTTTTCCCACAGATGAGACTGTGGTTAAAGATCCAGAAGCTATTGATGTTGATAGGTTTCAGCTGACAGCAATTCAGGCTGGCAGCCCTGCTATAATCTGGCATCAGAGCCTTTCAGGTAAATGGTCATATATCCAGAGCCAGATTTATTCTGGCTGGGTTCCAACTGAATATCTGGCAGTTACAGATGATTTAGAGATGATTTTAGATTATTATAAAGAGCAGAAGAAACTTGTGGTTACAGGGAGTAGAACTGAGACTGAGCCTAATCCATTTTTCCCAGGGATAAGTAATATCTTTCTGCAATTAGGTGATAGCCTGCCTATTTTTGATGAGGATTTAATACCTGAAGAGATTCCTTCAGGGGCAAAAAATGGTCAGTCTCCTTTAGGCTGTTATGCTGTAAAAGTTCCTCTAAGTCTTGGAGCAAGAGTTGACAGCCCTGGGAGGCTTGAGTTTGCACCAGCTCTGATAGCTTACTCCCAGCCAGTTCAGATTGGTTTTAAAAAGTTCACTAAAAGGAATCTGATTGAAGCCGCTTTTAAATCTCTGGGGGAGCGATATGGCTGGGGAGGTCTATTTCAGCGACGTGATTGTTCAAGATTGGTCTTTGATATTTACAGGCAGGTAGGTTTGACCCTGCCCCGAGATGCTGGTAAACCTCAGGAAGCAGGAGCATTCGGGAAGGCTATCTATTTTGATGGAGATAGAAAGCAGAGGTTGGAGCAATTAGAGGAGTTAGAAGCAGGGGATCCGTTATATCTACCTGGCCATGTAATGATCTATTTAGGTAAAGCTAAAAAGCCTGGGAAAGATCAGGTTGGCCATTATGTGATCCATTCAGGGGCTGGTTATGGCAGGTTGGTTGATGGAGAAGTCAAGCCGGTAACAGTACATAGCACCTTTGTGATGGAACTTGATACTTATTTAAAGAATAAGAAAAAGACTTATCTTGAAGCCTTAACTGTTGGCAGAAAATTTATCAGTATTTAAAAATGGAAGGTGGTTAATTTTTTGAAGATAATTGATTATGATATTTATCAGAGAGAAATAAAACTTGCACGCCCTTTTAAGACAGCTTTAAGAACTGTGGATATAGCAAAAGAGTTGGTCTTTGAATTAAAGACAGAAAATAAAGTTGGGATCGGTGCTGCTCCTCCAACTGAGGTGATTACCGGTGATAATCTACCTGGTATTAAAGCAACTTTAGAAAATCAAATCTGGCCAGAATTAGAGGGGCAGAACCCTGAAGATTTAAATTATCTATTAAATAAAATTTCCAGTTCTGCAGTTAATAATACTAGCGCAAAAGCTGCTGCTGAGATAGCTCTATTTGATTTAGTTGCCAGACTTAATCAGGTTCCGCTCTGGCAGTTTTTAGGTGGTAGAAAGAAAGAGTTAGTCACTGATATGACTATTAGTGTTGATATGCCTGAGATTATGGCAGAGGATGCTAAAAACGCTGTGGCTAAAGGTTTTAAAACTCTGAAATTAAAAGTAGGGGTAGGTCCGGATGTTGATCTGGCCAGGGTTAAAGCTATCAGAGAGGCTGTTGGGCCTGATATTAATCTCCGCCTGGATGCCAATCAGGGCTGGACAGCTAACGAGGCTATTAATACGATTAAAAAGCTGGAAGATGCTGAACTTGAGATTGAGTTAGTGGAACAGCCGGTGACTGCCTCTGATTTTAAAGGTTTAAAAGAAGTTAAGGAGAATGTTTTAATACCTATTATGGCTGATGAGAGCTTATTTTCATTGCAAGATGCAGTTAAGTTACTGGAAATGCAGGCCTGTGATTATTTAAATATAAAGTTAATGAAAACAGGAGGAATATCGACAGCGCTGGCAATTGCAAATCTGGCTCAAGGTTACGGAATAGAATGCATGTTAGGAAGCATGCTGGAAAGCAGGATTTCTGTCACTGCAGCTGCTGCAGTTGCTGCTGCCGCTGAAAATATTACCAGACTTGATCTTGATGCGCCAATTTTAATAGGTGATGATGGTGTCGATGGTGGATTAACTTATAATAATAATAAGCTGGTATTACCGGAAGGTCCAGGCTTAGGTATAGGTGTGATAAATAGATGAAACAGATAGATCTTTTAATAAAAAATGCAAAGATTGTTGATGGTACAGGGGCGACAGCTTTTAATGGTAGCCTGGCTGTACAGGCTGATGAAATTAAAGCTATCTTTAGAGGAGATCCTGAAAGATTTTTAAAAGAAAATCAGGTTAGAAGAGTTGTTGATGGAGCTGGCTATGTTCTGGCTCCAGGTTTTATAGATATCCATACCCATTCAGATATTAATTTTTTAGTCTCTGGAATGGCTGAGAGCAAACTGCAACAGGGTGTAACAACTGAGGTAATAGGTAATTGCGGTTCTTCACCTGCTCCGATTAGAGAAGCTGGTCGTTCAATGTTAGAGGATGAGCTGGCTGATTATGGAATGGAGCTGGATTGGAGCAGTTATCCAGAGTTTCTAGAAAAGCTAGCAGCTAGAGCAAAATCTATTAATGTTGCTTCAATGATTGGCCATGGGGCGATTAGAAAGGCAGTTGCTGGTTATGACGATAGAGAGTTGACTTCTCTAGAATTAGATGAAGCCAAAGATATATTAGCTGAGGCCATGGAAGCCGGGGCAGTTGGTTTTTCATCTGGTCTAATCTATCCCCCCTCCTCCTATGGTACGACAGAAGAATTAATTGAGCTGGCAGAAGTTGCTGCAAGTTATGGTGGTATTTACACAACCCATCTAAGAAATGAGGGTTGTGATATGATCTCGGCAGTTAGGGAAGCAATTGAGATAGGTAGACAGTCAGGAATACCTGTCCATATTTCTCATCATAAAGTTGTAGATAAAGACTGCTGGGGGCTTGTTGCAGGCACTTTAGAGATTATGGAATCAGCTAGAAAAGAGGGGATTGATGTCACCTGTGATCTCTATCCTTATCTAGCAACAAGTACCGGACTTGCTTCATTATTACCTGATTGGGCCCATGAAGGCGGTAGAGAAAAGCTGCTTGAACGTCTTGAAGAGGGTGAAGATAGAGAAAAGATACTGGATTACCTTAATGATGAAGTTGCCAGGAGAGGCTGGGAAAATGTGATGATTTCTGATCTGCCTGGAGATAAGTACACTAAATTTGAAGGGGCTACACTTAAAGAACTTGGCGATAGCTGGAAAATGCCGGAAGCTGAAGCTTTATTGAGAATATTAAAGGAACAGGAGTTACGGGCCGGAATGATTGGTTTTGCCATGTGTGAAGATGACCTGGAGACTGTTCTGACCAGCAGATTAAGTATGATCGGTTCTGACGGAAGTTCGCTGGCAGTGGAGGGAAAGCTTGCTAAGGGGAAGCCTCATCCCCGTAACTTCGGAACATTCCCCAGGGTTCTTGGCAGGTATGTCCGCGAAAAAGGCTTGATAACTCTTGAAACGGCCATTCATAAGATGACAGGAAAGTCTGCTACAAGATTTGGCTTAAATGATAGAGGATTATTAAAAGTTGGTTTTAAGGCTGATCTGGTACTTTTTGATGAAACTGAAATCATTGATAAGGCAGAATTTATAGATCCTTTCCATTATCCAGAGGGAATTAAAGAAGTCTGGGTGGCAGGAAAATCTGTCTTAAAAGCTGGAAAGATATCTGATGAGCGGCCTGGTGT
>CAYONR010000009.1:13882-21774 GCA_964405365.1 uncultured Halanaerobiaceae bacterium | reverse complement strand
TCTTCTGTTAATTCTGAATAACTCAATGGATCTGGTTTTCTCTTAACAGAAGGTGATACTCCAATTGGTTCCTTCATCAATAATCCCTCCCAAATAGTAATTAATAATAACTCCACTTGTGAATATTTAAACTTAACTTCATATACATATTTCTAGATAACTGCTACAAATCCTTTTTTTATTGAGAAAAAATTAATTTATTTTGCAATTAATTTTTCTTCTATATATGATATAATTATATTATGTTTTAAAAGGAGGATAAAATAAAATGGCACAGCGAACTGATATGGATAAAAAAATATTAAAAACATCACTACATGCTTTTGCGGCCAAAGGTTATGATGGGACTTCCATGAGAGATATAGCCTCTTCTGTTGGAATTCAACAAAGTTCTATTTATAATCATTTTAAAAATAAAGAAGATATATTATTAAAATTATTCAAAAAATATGGGCCAGTAACTATCGCTACCAGATTAAGACAGGAAAAGTTGATTCGAGATATGAAAAATGGGCGAGCTTTCCTAAATAAAGTAATCAAAGAGTATTATAGATTAAGTCTTGATAAAGATGAGCGAGCTTTTTTTAGAATTTTAATAAGAGAACATACCAGAGAACCTGTACGTTCTATTTTAAGAAGAAGATTTTTAAAAGATTTACGTTACTTTTTTGACAGAGCATTCAATAAAATGAAAGACTCTGGAGAAATAAAAGATATTGAAACTGAAATATTAACTGAAGAATTTTTGGGTTATCTTATTTTTAATGAGTTCGAACATATTCTTAGGAATTATTCTTTAGAAGAAAGCCAAAAACTAAAAAGAAAAACTGAAAAACATCTTGATTTTTTCTGGAATGCAATTAAAAAACCCGGGAATTAAATCCCGGATTTTTTTATTCTGAAAAGTTTTCCATCTTTTCAATACATGATTCACATACATACTTATCTTTATAAAGAATCTTATTTTCAACATTTCCACAAAAATAGCAGGACGGACTATACTTCTTTAAGATAATCTTCTCCCCTTCTACATAAAACTCCATAGGATCCTTTACATCAATATCCATGGTTTTTCTTAATTCTTTTGGCAAAACAACCCTCCCCAAATCATCAACATTTCTAACGATTCCGGTTGATTTCATTTAGCACCTCCTCTAAATACTTTAATACTCTAACTTAATTTAACCATAAATTAACTATTGAGTCAATAGTTTTTAACATTTAGTTATACTGTAATAATTCAGAAACAGTAACTAATTCATAACCAAATTCCTCAATATATTCAATTAGAGAAGGCAAAAGCTGAATGGTGTTTTCTCTGTTCCCCCCACCATCATGCAAAAGTATAATAGCTCCTGGATGTAAAAGTCGTTTTACCCTATTCATCATAACTTCAGAATCATTTACTTCTTCATTCCAATCCATTGTATCAAGAGACCAATTTACAAATTTATAGTTTTTATCACGAAAATAATTCAATTGAGAATCTGTTATTGAACCATATGGTGGTCTAATCACCTCAGGTCTATAGCCTATATGTCTTTCAATTATATCATTGGTACTCTCTATTTCTTGAACAACCTGATTTAATGAGATTTCCGCAAAATTAACATGTGAATATGAATGATTTGCGACTTCATGACCATTATCATGGATATCTCTTAAAATCCCTGGATGATATTCCACCTGTGAGCCCAAAACAAAAAATGTTGCAGGAACATCATAATAATTTAAAACTTCTAAAATGTCAGAAGTATGATGAGGTGATGGTCCATCATCAAAACTTATTGCAACTTTTGGTTGAAATCCACCCTTAAGATAAAATACATCAGGATATTCTTTAGCCTGTTGTCTGACCCGGGCAACAAATTCATTTTCTTCATTTTCAGGCATGATTGCTTCATCATCTATATTCTCTACAGGTGAATTAATCATATCTTCATTTTCAGAATTCGAAATATCATATTCAATAGAATTAAATTCACTTAGTTCATTCTCAACATCATAGTTTTCTTCTGCCTTACTTGAACTATCATTGCCATCGTCAGTATTATCAGTATAAATATCTATATTATCATTAAAATTTAATTTTACTTCTTGAAGCCGTTGATATCTATATGCCTGTATAAAGTAAGTAGTAGTGGCAGATATAAATATTGTTAATGCAAATATAATTGTAATTAATATAATTCTATTCTTCTTCATTTAATATCTTATCTCCTAAAGAATCAATATTCAGTTACTATCCTATCATAATCAAGCCTATCTTCTCTAGGCTTTAATTGGTGTGCTTGATCATGATAACCAACTGATATCATCATATTTATTTCAATACTCTCTTCAATTTCAAATATCTCTCTAATTTTTTCTGGCTTAAAACCGATCATAGGATGTGTATCAACCCCGAAAGCTTTAGCAGTATACATTATAGACATGGCTAATAAAGAACTATTTCTAATCGCAAAAGCCAACTCTTTATCTGAAGTATTGTAGGTTATATTATCATTATGATTTATAATTTTATTTATCTTTTCTTCATCAACTTTTCCTAACCGTTTTTTTACATCCCAGGCAGGATTCCCCCTGTGATAACCTTCTTTATCTCCTAGAATAACAAGTAAAACTGGAGCATCTATTACTTTTTGTTGTGAACACGCTTCTTCATAAACTTTCTTTCGCATATCTTTGCTCTTTACAGCTAAAATTTCCCAGGGTTGAAGATTATAACTTGAAGGAGCAAGAACCGATTTATTTATAATTTTATGGAGCAGATTATCATCTAAATCTTTTTCAGAATCAAAAGCAAAAACAGAACGTCTATTTTCTAAAACATCGAAAAAATCAGTTTCAGGTAGATTAGGTTCACTCATTAAATGCCATCTCCTTATTTATAATAATTTATTTTAATAAATAACTTTCCCCAGGATTTATTGACTTTACTTCTGTATCTATAGATTCCCTATTAACTAACTCAATATATTCATCAGCAGTTTCTACTAAAATCGGAAATGTACCATAATGCATTGGAATAACAACATCAGGTTGTAACAATCGGGTAGCAATAGCTGCTTGAGCAGGATCCATTGTAAATACAGAACCGATCGGCAATAAAGCAAGGTTTATATCATAAAGTTCATTAAATAACTCCATACTTGAAAAGACTCCAGTATCACCAGCATAATAAATTGAATTCCCATCAATCAATCTAATTATAAAGCCTGAAGGACTTCCAACTCCTGATGAATGAAAGGCCTGTACCATAGTAAATTTTATTCCATCATGCTCTACAGTCCCACCAATATTCATGCCAAGACCTTTGTTAACAAAGTTTTTATCATCTAATTCAGGATTTTCATCTTGAATCTTAGCAATCACTTCTGGTTGAGCAAAAATAACCCCTTCAGAATCTAGTAATGAAGCTACAGATTCCAAATGATCAAAATGATCATGAGTAATTAAAATCATATCAGCTTTATCAGGCATAACACCTTCAGGAGTCGCTGGATTATCTTCAATATAAGGATCAATTAATATAGTCCTGTCGTGCTGAGTAGTAATTTCAAAAAAAGCATGACCTAACCATCTTACTTTAGTTGCCAAAATAATCGCCTCCTCTTAATATTATTTCTTGATAAATTAAATTTGTCCTGCTAAAAAAATTAATTATTAATATTAAAGCCCAGTAATTAAACCAGTTAATAATCCAAAAATTGAGCCAGACCAACCATACATTTTAAGCCTTATCAAGTATGACCCTGCAAAACTATTAAATAAGTCTTCAATAGCTTCAGCTTCCATCATCTGAACCTGATTAACTGTAATCTCTTTAATAGCAACGGACTCTAGCAAAGATTGAAAATGATTATCCAGGCTAATAAATCCGGCTTCCATAAAATGATCAAAGATATAATCTATAGTTTCTATTGAAAAATACTGATTTAAATGTCCTGCTTCTCTAGAAATATAAATTTCAAATACCTCTGTAATTGAAGATTCAAGTTCATTTTTTAGTGATATATTTCTACTAAAAGAAATAATATCTTCAATTAAAATATCTTTAATAAATAATCTTTCTGGTTCCTGTATTCTTTTCATCTCAGAGAGATTATTTATTACATTATTTGAAATTGATCTAATTTCATTATATCTATTCTTTATGATCGGAGATAAAATTCTTTTGATATTATCTTCTTTTAAAGAACTCAAACCAGTCATAGAGCTAAATATTCCAGCAAAACTCTGACTCTGTAGTACTGAATTAAATATTATTTCTATAGTACTTTTTAAATCAGACTTTACTATTTGCTCATTTTCTATTATATTAAAAGCCACTTTATTTTTAAACCCATTCAAAAAACTATTATAATCATTTTTGAAATCAGTATACTCAAACTTTATCGCCGGCAATTTTATATTCCAACAATTATTTATGAATTCTCTAGTATACACTGTAATTGCATCAGCTAATTCTGGTCTTTCAAATAATCTATCAATCAAAATTTGCCAGTCCTGGCGGTCAGTTAATTCCCAGAAGTTTTTAGTTACTCTATTCAATCCATTAAAAACCAATGGTTTAAAACTATTTTCAAGTTCTTTTTGATGCTTATAAATAAAATGCGGCAACTTATCATCTATCAAAATGTCAACTAATTCAGCAACTGTCTCTCTACTCCCGGTAAATCGATAAGCACCTCTAAATAAAGCCTGAGTTAACCAACCGCCATTTTCATCATCAGCTCTTAATTCTTCTTCTAAAATCTCAGCTGCAAATTCTTTTAGTTTCTCTCTATATGACTTTATTAAAGCTATCGTCTTCTCAATAATAAATATCTGAATTGAACTATATTCATCAGTTAAAAATTTATTAAGACTCAACTTGAAATCTCTTTGATTATTTTCTGAAGAGCCTTTACCAACCCTAAAATTCACAAGCAGTTTAATTAAACCACCACTTCTAATAATATTTAAAATATAATCAGTTATAAAGTTATTTAAACTTCTACGAGTGCTTAAGGGAAATATATCCTTTAATGATTTATTAAAAAAGTAATCTTTTATCAAGTTCTCAATTCTAAAGTTTTCTCCAAAATTAATTTTATTTAATAATACCTTATCAGTCCCAGTACCATCATTTATGTGTTCAAAAATATTATCTGCTAAAATATTTATGACCTGATTTAATGATTCTAAATCAAAATAAGCATTTAACTTATTATCATTACTTAAAAGTTCTTCAAAAATCTTTGATAAATTTTCTGAAATAAATTCTTCATCATCTATTAATTCTATAGAAGCATCTTTTAAAAAACTATAAATATCATCTGAACTAAATTTCAAGCCTCTAAATTCTTTGGTTAATATATCAATATTATCGTTAATAAAACCTTCAAGATTATTAATAAATAATCCTGACATTTTTTTAGCAAGGTTCTCACTTAAAAGTTTCAAAATTGCCCTTATTTTTCTATAATCATTTTCCAACAAATTTTCTTTAAAAATATCTTGATATTCTTCTCTATCTTCTTTTAATAACCTACTTATGCGATATGGTTCCAATAATTCATTTTGAACAAAATCACCTAAAGTTTCAGCAAATCTCCCCTGATTCCTTGCAAATAATCCAGGTGTAAAAGGCAATCTTTGGCCAGCAAATTTTACAGGTTCATATGGTCTGAAAATCATCCAGATAGCTATGACATTTGTTATATAACCAACAAAACCGAATAATAACATAGCTGGTAATATAGAAGTAATACCTGCACCAGAAAAAAGACCTCCACCAAATACGTTTAATATTAAACCTGCTAATCCTCCCAGCATGCCTCCAAAATAAGTCAAAGGCTTAAGTTCTTTTCCTATGAATCCTTCAACGACACCTCTCATATCATCTGCTGATAAATCTATTAAATTATCAGATACAATTTGACTTATTTTACCTGATAATAATTGATCAAGATTATTTTCCACTATATCAATTAGTGAAGATGCCATTTTATCAGCAAGCCTGGAATATCTATTTTTAATATTTAGTTCAGTGAAAATATCATTAATTTCTCTTGAATTATATTTATCAAAAATATTTTGAATTTCAATATTTAAGTGACTACTAATGTTCACAGATAGATATTCAAAACTTTCATTTGGTATTATCTCTTCTAAATCATAACTCCCTATTTTTTCATAAAAACTTAAATTTAGATTATCAATGTTTTTGCTTAATAAAATATTTTTAAAATCAATACCGAGAATAAAAGACTCAAACAATTTTATAGCATCAATATTATTTAAAAATTCAACCATAAATACTTTAAATTTTTCGCCAGAAAAAAAGCCGATTGTCAAATTAGTTAGCAAATCATCCACTTCATTAATAAAAATTTGAAATGGCGCCGGTCCTAAAATATCTTTTAAAGATAAACTGGTATATTTTGTATTAGAAGATTTGTTTTTGAACCATTTATAAGTTACATCAAGTATTTTATCATACCAATCATCAGCATTTCCTAATTCTAAATTCTCAATTCTACTAATATACCAGCCAACTTCTTTATTGGATAAAATCATTTTAATTTTTTCTGCTAATTCAAATGCTATTTTATCTAAATTATCATCTTCAGTGAATGATTCTAGTAATCTGCCTATTAAGCCATATCTAGAAGCAACTTTACCTGATAAAGCTTTATATAGAATCTGCTTTAAGTTATTTTTTATGCCTCTATTGCTTTCTAAAATTTCTCCAATAGTTTCATCTACTAAATCTTCTAATTCATCTTTATGACCCTTCATCCAACTTAAAAACTCATAAATTAAGACAGGCATCTCAGTTGCTAAGATAGGGGTTATTTCCTGGTCCCATGTATCACCAAATATTTCAGGTAAAGTTAAATTAACTTTTTTAAAAGAATCAAAAAGAGCAGAACCTACTTCAATTCCTAATTCTTTACCATCAGGACTGACCAAAAACTCATAAATATTATCAAAAATTCCTAAATCTGAATTACCTGTTTCAGTTTCAAACTTCCTAACAATTTCATTCAATGGTTCATTATAAATTTCAGCTAAACTTTTTTTTATAATTTCTCTAACACCAGATTTTTTCAATAAAGAGCTCAATATTTTTCTAAGTTCGTTCTCATTTTTTATTAATTCTTCTTGAAAATCTTCAATTAACTCTAAATACTCATATTCTTCTTCTTTTATATCTTCCAAAAATTTTCTGATGAAATCTGCAATTTCTTCTACTAATTCTGCATTATCACTAAGATCTGAAAATATTAGTAGAAGTTCTTTAAATATATTATTAAACTGTTTGTAACTTATTACCTGATTAACTTTAATATTTTTAGACATATTAATTAATAAATCAGAAATCATTTCTGGGTCAGATAATAATTCAGCAATACCATCTTTTGTTGAATCAAATTCTGGTAACTCTGAAATTTTTTTATTCTCCATTACTTTTGGTAACTCTTTCATAAACATATCCTCAATTAATAAAGTGAGGTTTTCCTTGAATTCATCATTATTTATTTCTCCTGCCAGGGTGTTATGATTAATAATCTCCCTTTCAACTAATTGACTTAAATTATATATGAACTCTTCTCGAGTTTTTTCGAGTACTCCACCAAAGGGGCCCACTTTTTGAAATAACATTTTAACAGCAATATCATTAGTTATATAGCCGTTTGCTGCACCTGCTATTATATTAAAAACTAAATTTAGTAATCCCACAAAAAATTCCCCCTGATAATAAATAAAAGTGGACATCCCATGTCCACCCAAATAATTTCTGAAATCTATTAATTATATTGTACTACTGCTTATTATATTTATCAAGCTAAAAATCTAAATAGTATATTAGCTGTAATACCTGCTATAATACCACCACAAAA
>CAYONR010000009.1:0-13782 GCA_964405365.1 uncultured Halanaerobiaceae bacterium | reverse complement strand
ACCGATTACTGCAAGAAAGATTTACTCTTTTTTTACAGTCAATCCAAAATCATTTCCTATTACTTGTACTGCTTTCTCTTCATAACCTGCTGGTACTAGCCAGGAAATTTTTATTTCGGAAGTAGTTACCATTAAAATAGGTATATTTGAATTAGCCAACAACCTAAAAACTCTTGCCGCCACACCAGGTTGAGTTCGCATACCTGGACCAACTACAGATACTTTTACAACTTCTGAGCGAACCCACCAATCAGATAAACCCCAGACTTTTCTATTATGTAATATTAATTCTCTAGCTTTTTCTATATCTATTCCAGGAATTGTAAAACTTAAATTCATCCTGCCTGATTTATCAAGCAATTGTGAAATCATATCAACATTTATCTCAGCTTCAGCTAAAGAATTAAAAACATCAGCTAACACTTGACTATCAGCTTCTAAATCTCTTAAAGTAATCTGAATATCATCTCGATTTACCGCCATACCGGTAACAAGACTGGCTTCTAAATAATCTATATTCCCATTAATAGTAGTTCCCTCTACTTGAGAGCAGCTCTCTGCAATGTAAAGCGGCACCTGATATTTCTGAGCAAGTTCAACAGCTCTAGGATGAATAACTTCCGCCCCCAAACTTGCCATTTCTATCAACTCTTCATAGGAGGTATGATTAAGTTTTCTTGCCCCAGGCAGAAGCCCTGGATCGCAAGTATAAATGCCTTCAACATCAGTATATATTTCGCATTTGGCTTCTAACTTTGCTGCAAGAGCTACAGCAGAAGTATCGCTTCCTCCACGACCTAAAGTTGTATATTCTTCTTTTTCTGTAACTCCTTGAAAACCAGCTACTACAACAATTCTTCCCTGGTTCAACTCTTTTTTAATTCTAGATAAATCAATATCTTTTATTCTTGCTTTTTGATGACTCGAAGTCGTCTCTAAATGTAGTTGAGCTCCAGTTAATGAAACAGCTTTACATCCTAAATTTTGAAGAGCCATAGTTAATAATGCTATAGAAACCTGCTCCCCAGTATTTAATAACATATCTAATTCTCTTGAATCTGGTTTATCTGAAACAGAACTTGCCAGATCTAACAACTCATCCGTTGTATCTCCCATAGCTGAAACAATCACAACTACTTCTTTAGATTCCTCTTTACTCTTTTTAATCTCTTCCGCAACCATTTTAATCTTATCTGTTGTACTTACTGAACTTCCTCCATATTTCTGAACTACAATATCCATTATTTTATATCCTCCTGAAAGTCATATACTATATCTATTTAATTTATCATACTAAAGGTTTAAAATAAAGGATTAATTTCTACTTCCAGGTTTTATAGGTGTAATTTTTCCTTTTTTGCAAATTGGACAATCATCTTCACTGTATGAAGGCACTTCTAATTGCAATAAAGGTTGGAATGGATATTTAAAATCAACTTTACCATTACTCCTATCTACTATCGAGCTAATGCCAATAATTTCGGCACTCTCTGCTTCAATTATTCTTAATAATTCTTTGACTGAGCCTCCAGTAGTAACAACATCTTCAACAACTAAAACTCTCTGTTCTTTTTTTAAATTAAAGCCTCTTCTAAATTTCATCTCGCCATTTTTTCTTTCACTAAAAATAGCCGGACGATTTAAAGCCTGACCAACAGCATAAGAAAAAACAATTCCCCCCATTGCTGGTCCAACTATAACTTCAGGCTGGTATTCTGACCAGATATTTGCAATTTCTTCTGCCAATTTTTTAGTATACCATGGGTACTGAAGAACTTGAGCACATTGTATATAACTTTCTGCATGTCTTCCAGAACTCAATAAAAAATGGCCTTCAAGTAAAGCTTCACTCTCTTTTAAAATATTAATTACTTCCTTTTGATTAATCATATATACTCCTCCTATTTATGCGCCAGTCCAATTATATCTTCTAACTGGTCAAAATTATTTTTTTCTAAATATTTAATTATTCCAGATTTTATTTTAACAGGTGCAAAAGGATCTATAAGAGTTGCTGTCCCAACGCCAACAGCTTTAGCCCCGGCCAGAAGATACTCAATAGCATCATCAGCTGTCATTACTCCACCTACTCCTAATACGGGCAAGACCTCATTTTTAATAAGTTCATAAACCAGTCTTAATGCAACCGGTTTTATCGCAGGGCCTGAAAGACCACCAGCGCCAGTAGCCAGTACCGGGCTTCTACTACCAATATCAATTTTCATGCCAGGAAGAGTATTGGCTACAGCTAAAGCATCTGCTCCACCTTCAGCTGCTGACTTTGCTATCGGAATTATATCACTAACATTTGGAGTTAATTTAACCATAACAAATCCAGTATATTCTTTTCTAACAAGACTGGTTATCTGATAGACAAGGTCTGGGTCTGTACCAAAAGCTAATCCTCCTCCTTCAATATTTGGACAGGATACATTAACTTCAATCCCATCAATTCCTTCATTTTCTGCCAGGCCTGCTGCCAATCTTTTAAAATCATTTAAAGAATGACCTGAAATATTTACTAAAACTTTAGTATTAACATTTTTTATAAAAGGTAATTCTTTTTCAATAAAACCTTCAAGACCTGGATTCTCAAGACCAATTGAATTAATCAATCCAGCAGCAGTCTCAGCGATTCTAGGCGTCGGATTACCCTCTCTAGGGTCTATAGTTATACCCTTTACAATCAAACCTCCTAGCTCTTTAAGTTCATAAAATTTAGCAAGCTCCCTGCCAAAACCACAGGTTCCAGAAGCAGTCATAATCGGTGATTCAAGCTGCAATGGTCCAAGACTAGTCTTTAAATCAACTTTATTATCCATTTATAATCACCTCACTAGCAGGTAATACTGGACCTTCCTTGCATAACCTTTTATTTCCAGCAGTGGTTTTGCAACTACATGACAGACAGAGCCCATTACCACAGGCCATTCTTTCTTCCAGAGAAAACTCCCCAGAAATTCTTTCCTCTTTGAGCCAGTTCTGTAACCAACCAAGCATTGGTCTAGGACCACAACCAAATAAATAATCATATTCAACTTCATTACCCAGACTGCTATTATTAAGGAGACAGGAAATAGTTCCCTGACTACCAAAACTTCCATCATCTGTAGAAAGTTTCAGATCAACTACTAGATTAGCAAAATAATCAACTAATGGTTTTAAAACTTCTTTATTTGCAGCCCCTAAGCATAAAGTCAAATCATTATCAGGCCCAAGATATTTTGCAAGATAAAATAAAGGAACTATTCCCATACCACCACCGGCTAAAATCAACTTCTTCTTATTAAATTCAACTGTAAATCCATTTCCGAGGGGCCCCAATATATCAAGATCATCTCCAGTAATATAAGTACTCAAAGCCTTTGTGCCTCTCCCCTTTATCTCATAAATAAAACTAACTTCATTATTATCTATATCAAAATCAAATACTGAAAGAGGCCTTCTTAATAGAGGATCATAGCTTTCTTCACTGCAAACTTTTAGATTAAAGAACTGACCAGGTTTGACATCTATTGATTCATTAAAACTAACCTTCAACACATATATATTCTCAGCTAAACGGTTATTACTTAAAACTTCAGCCATCTATTACACCTGCTTCTTCCAATTCATGGTTAATATCCGATCGCATTATTTTAGCAGCTTCAGCTGCTGCCAGGCCAAATTCTTTCTCATTATATTTATTTTTATATGGCTCTTTTCTATAAGCAAATATAATTGAACGAGCAGAGTTAACTATTCCACCATAACCATTACTATCAAAACCTGCAACAACATCTTCTGCTCCGCCTCCCTGAGCACCATAGCCAGGAATCAAAAAGAAGGTGTGAGGCATTAATTTTCTTAAATTAGCCAATTCTTCAGGGCAGGTAGCTCCAACTACAGCCCCAAGATTACTATACCCTGTTTCACCACGATAATTACTACCCCATTTTTCAAACATCAAAGCCAGTTCTTCATAAAAACTTTGCCCAGAGGCCAGCTGTAAATTCTGAATTTCTTCAGCGCCAGGGTTAGAAGTTCTTAGCAAGCCAAAAACTCCACTCTCTTCATTTTCTAAAAATGGTTCAATCCCTTCAAAACCAAGATACGGGTTTATTGTCAGGGCATCTGACTTAACAAAGCCAAGGCTCGCTTTATCTTTATTATTTTCTCTATTTAAATAAGCCTTGTAATAGCCTCTAGCAGAACTACCAATATCATTTCTTTTCCCATCGGCTATAACCATTAGATCAGATTCCCTGGCAATTTCAACTGTAGCTTTAAAAGCCTTTAAGCCTGGAAGGCCAAGTTGTTCGTAAAATGCCAGTTGTGGTTTTACCACAGCAGTATAAGGTTTAATATTTTCAATGACTATCCTATTAAATTTTTCAACTGCATTAGCAACTCTTTCAAGATACTCAGCCTGATTTTCAGATTCCTCAGCCCCGACCTCAGTCATTAAATATTCAGGTATCTGATCTATATGAGGATCAAGCCCAACACAAATCCGACTATCTTTCTCATCAATCTTTGTTATAAGTCGATCAATAAATAAGTTCAGCCTGACCACCTCTATTATCATATATTATCTTACCATCTTTTATTGTCAGTTTTACAGTACCAGTTAAATCCCGGCCGTTATAAGGAGAATGTTTCCCTTTAGATTTAAATTTATCAGTATCAACAGTCCAGCTTTCTTTTTCAGCAAATATCGTTAAGTCTGCAATCGAACCGATCTGTAACCCTGATTTTTCTAATTTTAAGATCTCTGCTGGATTATAATACATTAACTCTATAACTTGATGCCAGTCCAACTTATTCTCTCTTATTAGATAATGATGAAGAACAGATAATGCTGTCTCTAATCCTGAAACCCCAAAAGCTGCTGAATCAATCGTTCCCATCTTCTCTTCATAGGTATGTGGAGCATGATCGGTTGCAATCACTGAAAGTTCGCGATCTCCAACTGCTTTAATCAGCACATCTCTATCACTAGCTGTCCGTAAAGGCGGATTAACTTTCATGGAAGTATTATAACCCTGTAGATCTGCATCTGTTAATGTCAGATGATGAGGTGTTACTTCAGCTGTAACCTTAATTTCATTTTCTCTGGCTGCCTTTACAAGTTCAAATCCTCTAGCAGTACTTAAATGAGCAATATGAAGTCTCGCACCTGTCAAATCCGCAAGAGCAATATCTCTAGCAATCATCACTTCTTCTGCTGCTGCCGGAATTGGTTTCAAACCCAGCTTTGTCGAATAAAACCCTTCATGCATTACTCCTTCAGCTGCTAGATTCAAATCTTCACAGTGGCTTATAATAGGGAGGTCAAAAGGCCTGGCATATTCCATTGCTCTTCTCATTATTTCACTATCCATTACTGGATTACCATCATCAGTAATACCCTTTACTCCAGATCTGGAAAGGAAACCGATCTCGGCTAATTCTTTACCTGTGCTCCCTTTTGTAATTGAGCCTAGTGGCACAACATCAACCAGGGCCTCTTTAGCTCTAGCTTTAATCAGCTCAATAGTAGCAGGATTATCAGCTATCGGATCAGTATTAGGCATTGCTGCCACTGTAGTAATCCCACCAGCTGCAGCAGCTTCACAGCCAGTCTTAATAGTTTCTTTCTCTTCATAACCTGGTTCTCTTAAGTGGACATGCATATCTATTAAACCAGGTAAAATCTTGGCCCCATCTAAATTTATAATTTCAGTATTGTTTTCGTCTATCTTTTCTGCAATCTCAACTATTTTTTCATTCTCTATTAAAATATCAACTTTTGCTGGCAACTCATTTCTGGAATCAACTGGACAACCATTCTTAAGCAAGAGCTTCATGTTTTACCTCCTTACCGGCTAGCAGATAGAGTAAAGCCATTCTAATAGCCACTCCATTGGCAACCTGTTCAGTTATTACAGACTGTTTGCTATCAGCAACATCAGATTCTATCTCAACACCACGGTTCATAGGCCCAGGGTGCATAACCAGAGCTTCAGGCTTTAAACAATTCTGTCTCTCTTTATTTATACCGTATAAATATCTATATTCTCTAAGAGACGGAAATAATCCCCGCTCCTGTCTTTCTAGCTGTATTCTTAAAATATTTACTGCATCAACACCCTTTAAAGCTTCATCTACATCCTGGTAAACTTTAACTCCGGCCTGTTCAATCCCCATTGGAATCAATGTTGCTGGACCACAGAGTCTCACTTCTGCCCCAAGTGCTAATAATCCCCAGATATTTGATCGAGCCACCCTGGAATGAGCAATATCTCCGATTATCAAGACTTTCATTCCTTCCAATTTGCCAAGCTTATCCCAGATTGTGAAGATATCAAGTAAAGCCTGAGTTGGATGAGCATGGGGGCCATCTCCTGCATTTAAAACAGCTGCCTGCAGATTATCTCCTAAATATTTTGCTGCTCCTGGATGACTATGTCGAACAACAACTACATCTGCTGCCATGACCTCCATTGTTCTGGCGGTGTCCAACAAAGTTTCTCCTTTAACAACACTACTAGCTTTCTTTGAAATACTCATAACATCTGCGCTTAACCTCTTTGCTGCCAGGTCAAAAGAAGATTTAGTCCTGGTGCTAGGTTCAAAAAATAAATTAACAACTGTCTTTCCTCTCAAAGTAGGCACCTTTTTAACTGATCTGGTAAAAATATCTTTCATCGAACTTGCTGTCTCAAGAATTCCATAAATCTCTTCATCTGTTAATCCATCGAGATCAATAAAATCTTTCTGCTTTAACATTGAGCCACCTCCATTAAATTTTGGGACGGCCCATCAGTCTGGAAATTACATAAAAAAACCTCTCTACCAACCGGCAGAGAGGTTATTATGCGAGGAGTTACAGGTATATTTTTCCTAAAATCCCCTGTAATTAACATAAATCCTTTTCCAGCCTCACAGGACCGGTTTAAAAGTTAAATATATTCAGTTACAATAACCATATCAGATAAAGATTATTTTGTAAAGTCCCACTCAAACCTTTTATCTAAAATATTTTACCTCAATTTTATTATAGCACCATCTAGCCCAGGTAAATCAACTCTTAGTGTATCATTAATATTAAGATGATTACCTCCCTGATAAATATCAGAATAAGCTGATGAACTTAACTCAATTTTATTCTCTATTGAAGTCATATCCATACCTACCCTGCTATAGCTAGAGTTTAACTGATCAGAGTCTAGTCTGACTTCTTTAGCCTCATCACTATTATTAATAAGAACTAAAAATATATCATCCTGATATTCTCTTAAGAAACCATAAATGTCAGGATCATCTACTTCTACTAATCGAATAGTCCCTTTTCTTAAAGCTTCATATTCATTTCTCATACTAATAAGATCAGTTACGTATTCTCTCATTTCTTCATCAGGGCTTACATAACCTCTATCCTCCCAGACCATTGTTCTACGATTATCTGGATCTTCTGCACCTTCCATAGCTATCTCATCGCCATAATATATCATCGGCGCACCTGGATAAGTGAATTGTAGTAATTTACTTAAAGCAAAACGATCTTTATCTCCATCAAGCATAGTCAAATAACGCTGAGTATCATGACTACCTAGCAAGTTCTGCAGTGAATAAACAGCCTGTTCTGGATAGTCAAAGAATAACCTCATCATTTGATTATGAAATTCTTCTGCTGTTATTCTTCCCTGTCCTGTAAAGTTATGAACTGCATCTCTAAAGCGATAATTCATAACAGCATCAAACTCATCACCTTCAAGATAGTCTCTAGCATTACCCCAGACTTCCCCTGTTAGATAAATGTCTTCATCATAACCTTTTACAAACTCGCGCCATTCTTTCCAGAAATCAGGATTAGTACCCTTTACATCCATCGGTACATCAAGTCTCCAACCATCTATTCCAGCATCAAGCCATTGTTCAGTTATCTCAAAAATGTAATCTTTTACTTCTGGGTTATTCAAATTCAGCTCAGGCATATGACCGTAACCCCACCAACCATCATAATTAGGCTCAACAGTTTCGCTCTGTTCGTAAAGAGGGATTACTGGAAAATCATGAATATTAAACCAGTCAACATATTCAGAATCTTCACCATGTTCTACGACATCCTGGAAAGCCCAGTGTTCATAACCTACATGATTAAAAACACCATCAAGTATGACTTTAATTCCAATAGAATCAAGCTTTTCAACTAAATTTACAAAAAATTCTTGTGATCCTTCTTGATCTCCATAATAAACTAAACTTTCATCTATATATTCAAAACCAGCTGTATTATAACGATGATAAGCACTGGCCTCAAAAATCGGATTAAAATAGATAGCATTTATACCTAAATCCTCTAAATAAGGAATCTTTTCTTCAACTCCTAATAAATCTCCTCCATAATAGGCAAAATAACCAGCCTGTGGCTGAATCGAGTTATCTCCATCTACAATATCCTCAGTCCCTAATACAGGATCATCAGAAGCTGCTATTCCCTGATCCCAATCTGGAATATAACTTTCATGACGTGTATCTACATCCTGATAAAGTTCTATCAAACGAGGATCATTATCTGAACTTCCTTTAGCAAAACGATCAGGAAAAATCTGATAGTAAATAGCGTCATAAGACCATTCTGGCGTTGCAAATACTTCCCGCTCAGACATATCTACTGATATAGGCTCTATCTCATCAAATTCTTCCCCAACTTCTTCACCATAATAAAAAGTACTTGATCCATCTATAATTTCAAAAATATAGCTAAATTGATCATTATTAATCTCTATAACAGATCTATAATATTCCCCATTCTCATATATCATAAAAGGCTTAAGTTCTTCTATTCTTTCATCTGCCTGACCTAATATATGAACTTTTACTTCTTCAACCTCTTCTTTTCGAGTCTGGAATCTAAAGGAAAACATATTATCAGACATTGGGTTAAAATAGCGATGATCACTCATATTATGATGTAAAAGTTCTTCAGTTATCTCTCCATCCCCTCTAGTTCCAGGGCCTTCAGGAGCATCATCAACTTCACCAACTCTGATCACAGCATTTTCACCACCAAAACCGTCTGGCGCATAATCATCTGCATCTTCTGGTGTCTGCCAATTAGTCCCATCTATAACAAACTTGTATTCATACTCGCCAGGCTCAAGATAAACAGTTACTCTATAAACTCCATTATCTTCTTCCATTAGTGTTCTTTGAGGGTTCCAGTCATTAAATTCTCCGGCCAGATAAACTTCATCTACTGCAATTGGCGGTTCATAACTAAATTCAACTTCTATTAAACCAGGCTCAGGTTCTGTTATAGCCTGAGCATTGAGGCCAATAAAAAAAGTTATAATTAACACTAAAACCAAGACTGAAAAATTAATATTTCTTTTAAAAATTATAATCTCCCCCTATTATTAAATACTAGTTAATCTATTTTCTTAAAACTGCTCTTACCGGTGCACCATAAGCACCTGCAATTTTTAAAGGCAGGCAGATCAATTCATAATTTCCTGGTTTAACCGCTCTAAGATCAACGCCTTCTAATGCAATAGTATCTCCAGCACCTAAAAATATTTCATGTGGTTCTATTAAATCATCAAAGGGAGCTATAGAGAAATAATCAATTCCTAAAAGTTTAACTCCTTTTTTAAGCAACCAGCTCATAGCCTCAGGAGTAAATGACTGATATTCTTCATGAAAAATATCATCTCCAATAAAATCACTATTCCCTGTTTTCACAATTAATCTTCTTGTTTCTTCAGGTACTTTGCCTTCAAGATCAACAACATTAATATTTTCATCACCTTCAACTTCAACTACAAGTACTTCGCCAATCAAAAGATCTAAATCTAAATCAACTAATTTTTTGCCCCCATCAACATAATGTCCCGGAGCATCTATATGAGTTCCAAAATGAGTTGAAGTCTTAATCTCGCAAAGGTTACAGCGATCCCCTTTTGCAATCTCTTTTACATATCTTAATTCAAAAGAATCGTGATCCGGCCAACCTGGTAAATTTTCTTCCAATGTCAATGTTATATCATATGTTTCCAAAATTGCTTCCCTCCAGTAATTATATTTTGTAAAAATTATCTTTCAACTAATATTATAGCATATTTAAGCAAAGAATTAAGGAATTAACTTGTGAATTACAAAGAATTTTATTATAATTAATTACAGGTTTATTTATGATTCAAATTTATTGGAGCTAATTAAGGTGGTATTTGGGATGTTGAAAAAAACAGGTTTTAAAATACTTATTGCATCATTAATGTTTATTGCATTATATCTATTCTGGGATGATATTCAGGCCTTACAGATCCAGGAATTAGTTAATAATGTTGAAAATATTTTTGTTGCATCACTAATTCTACTTGGGACTTTTACTTTAAAATCACTCTTTTTCTTTTTACCTTTATTTTTAATTTTTATTTCTTCAGGAATGATTCTGCCAATTATTCCTGCTGCGATTCTCAGTATTGTAGGTGTTACAATTGAATTTTCATTAACATATTTATATGGTTACTTTCTTGGTACAGACCTTGTTGAAAAAATCGTTTCTAAGTACCCTAAATTTGATGAAATTGTATCTTATAGATCTAGCAACAATATTAAAGTAGCTTTCTTCCTCAGGCTAGCTCCTGTGATGCCAGAACCAGTAAGCCTGGTCTTAGGTGCTACCGGAAATAATTATATTGAATATATCTTAGCTTCAGTAATGGGAGTTATGCCCAAACTATTAATATTTACTTTAATTGGCAATGCAATTATTAACCCAATTACTTCAATTGACGTCGCTGTTTTTGTTGGAGCTATATTAATCTGGCTTGCAGCCCTGAAAACATTTCAAATTCATGACAAGAACAATAGTAAAGAGAAAAATAGCCTTCAAACTGAATAATTTATTAAAACCCCCAGGTTATTATTTAGCCTGAGGGTTTTCTCTATATTATACTAATTAACTTCAACAAAATTATAACCTGCTTTTTCTACTGCTTTCCTCAAGAGGCCATAATCAACCTCTTTATTAAGTTGAATAATAGCCTTACCCGAATCTGAACTTACATCTGCTGAAATAACTCCTTCAATTGCCTCAAGTTCCTTTTGAACTCGCCCAGCACAATGTTCACAGGACATACCTTTAACTATTACTGTCTTCTCCATAATATCAACTCTCCTTTATACCCCTTTGTGGTATTATTTATTCTTATTTTATCACTCGACTTTAAAGCTGTCAAATATAAACCGCCCAATATAAGGACGGTTTATTTGAATAAAATTAAGTTATTGTTCTATTGTAGTTATTATTCTAAATTCAACTCTTCTAGACTGCTCTCTATCCTCTTCACCATCAACATATACCGGCTTACTGGAAGACATTCCTGTAGATGTCAGCCTCCTTATAAGCCAATCAAATTTATTACTTACCTCTTCTAATGAAAGAGCATATTCCATAGTCTGATAAGATCTATCCTGCGATAAACTCAAATTATTTTTATAAGCATCAATTTCATTATCAGTTCCCAGCCATTCGCTAGAGGCGTGACCATCAACTCTAATTTCAGCTATCTGCTCACTATATTCAGAATCCATCAGAATCTCTAAATACCTTGGGAAAAAATCAGCAATTATATCTTTAAAATCTTGATTTAACTGACTATTTCCTGTTTCAAATTTTGTATCAAGGTCATTAAATCTAATTATCAATTGCCCAGGTAATATTTCTGCCTGCCAATCATCTAGATATTCTTCAAATTCCTCTTCCATCTCAGCATAAATATTTTCTTGAAGTTCAGTTAATTCAATATCTACGACTTCTGGAATTTCTGCTAATTCTCTTTCTAAATTTTCAACTTCTTGCTCCAATACTGCTTTTTCTTCTTCTAATTCATTTATTCTAGCAATTAAATCTTCAGATTCATCAAGTTCTGATTCCAGAATGGCTTTCTCTTCTTCCAGCTCTTCAATTCTAGCAGATGCATCTTCAGACTCTTTAAGTTCAACTCTTAATTCTGCTCTTTCAGCTATTAAACTATCTCTTTCTGATTGTAAGTCTTCAATCTCCAGCTCTAATTCAGAAACTCTTTCCTGGCTATCATTAAGCTCATCTTCCAAACGAGAAACTTCACCTTCTAATCTGGAAATCTCTTCTGGGGAATCAGAATATTCTTCAAGTTCTACTCTTAATTCAGCAAGCTCGGCAACCAACCTATCTCTTTCATCCTGTGATTCTTGCAATTGGTCTTCATAATTTGAAATCTTTTCTTCTGAATCAGTTAAATTTTCTTCAAGTCTTCTATTTTCTTCTTCTAGCTCATTTATTCTTTCATCAAGATTATCATACTCTTCAATCTCAACTCTTAATTCTGCTCTTTCAGCTATCAAAGAATCTCTATCTTCTTGAAGTCTCATTATTTCTTCATCTTTTACATTAATCTCATCCTCAAGTTCAACAACTCTGGATTCCATTTCTTCTTCTAATTGATTCAATTCAGATTGTAATTCAGCAATCCTCTCTTCAGATTGATCTAGTTCCTCTATTGAAGCTTCCCTTTCTGCTTCAAGTTCAATAATTCTTTCTTCCATTTTTGCATATTCTTCAACTTCAACTCTTAACTCTGCTCTTTCAGCAATTAAAGTTTCTCTTTCCTCCTGCCATTCAGTCGCTTCAATTGTTTGTTCTTCCTCTCGTTCAGCAAGTTGATTTTCAAGTTCTTCAATCTCTGCATTCTTCTCAGCAAGTTCTTCATTCAATCTCGTTATTTCTGCTTCAAAACTCTGCTGTTCATCACTGAGGTTAGCTTGAAGTTCTTCTAACTCCGCCTCCAAATCATTAAGTTCTTCCTGAACTTGATCTCTTTCGGCAAGAGCCTCTTCAAGTTGTTGCTGAGAGTTATTAAGCTCTTGCTCAAGCTGATCTTTATCAGTTTCAAGTCTTTCACGGGTTTCTCTTAATTCTACTTCAAGCTCTTCCGCTTCCTGTTGACTGGTAAGCATATTAGCAGCCAGAAAGATTACTGATATCACAGCTATGATGAAAATAATAATTGCAACTTTATTTTCCTTCAATCTGTTTGTAAAATTTTCATTCTCGATAGAACTCACCCCCAAAATAATTTTTGATAAAAAATATAAAATATTTTGCAAATTATAACTATAACTTGTTAAAAAACTTTAATATTATCAATATTATCGTTAAATTCTTATATCAATTTCAGCAGGATCAAGCCTAAACCATTTTGTATTATAAAACTTAAACTCTTGTCTTGTTATTAATGAATATCTTTTTTCTTTACTAACTAAATTTAATTTATCTAAATGGGAGAGATCAGAAACCCTCCTGGCATCTTCTCTTTGAACAGTCTCCATTCTTATATCTCTACCCGCCCTTCTCAACTGGTCTCTATATTCAGCAGAAATCCCCTTTTCTTCAATTCCAGTTAATTTATTAATTCCCATTGTTAACTCCCCCTTTAATATATTATCGTCAGGAAGGAAGAATGATTTAATAGTAATTTAGCCTTAAATAATACCAAATCATCCCTATGTATTCATGAATAGCTCTAGTAGAAATCCTTAATCCACTAACCTGAGGAAAAAAATTATAAATTCCTCCAGGAAGATTAAAGGAAATAAATTCTGCTGGCACAGGAGTTATATTCTCATAATAATTATTAAATGCTAACTCTGATCTTTTTAAATGCCAGGCTGATGTAACAACTGCAAGCTCAATATCCTGATCAAATAATTCAATTTCTCTTAAAAAATAAGGATGCTCCATTGTATTGGTTGATTCAGGCTCAAGTATTATTT
>CAYONR010000008.1:0-21984 GCA_964405365.1 uncultured Halanaerobiaceae bacterium | reverse complement strand
CAAGTATTATACTAACATCTACCTCCACTGCTGTCAAGACTTTTCTCGAATTTTTTAAAATTTAATATGGGGTCAAGCATTTGACCCCATATTAATCTTTGAATACTAAGTGTTTTTAACTATTTTGAGCTATTATCTATTAATAAAATCTCTTATTGTATCTGCTATCCCTCTAAAGAATCTAGTAAATATATTTGCTCTATCAATTTCTTCTGCTGCTACTATTTCTGCCCTTTTTATCTCTTGCCCATTTAAAACAACTCCAACCTCACCGATAGTTTCTCCTTCAAGAATTGGAAAATTATATTCTTCTTCTGTATAGTAGTTTAATTCTGTTTCATAATTTTCATCTCTTGGTATTACTACACTTAAATCTTGAGTAATTTTTGCAGAGCCTTTACCATCTTTACTTCCTGGAATATCTATATTATAAATAACTTCATCATTAGATATTAAGATTTGCCGGCGAAAATTATTAAATCCATAATCTAAAAGCCTAGTTGTCAATTCTTGCCTTTCTGCTTCTGTATCAGCTTTTAAAACTACAGATATCAATCTCATATCCTGTCGTTTAGCTGAAGCAGCTAAACTATAACCGGCTTCAGAGGTATGTCCTGTCTTAATACCATCCATTCCCTGATAACTCAAAATAAGTCTATTAGTATTAGTTAACATGGCCTGCCTATTTGGGAGGTCTATATAATCAACCCATATCTGACCCCATTCTCTGATTTTAGAATATTTAATTACTAATTTCGACATTTTTACTATATCTCTAGCTGTTGAATAGTGATCCGCTTCTGGTAAACCAGTGGTATTTCTAAAATTGGTATTATTCATACCCAATTCCTTTGCCCTCTCATTCATTCTATCAACAAAACTATAATAAGAACCTGATATCCCTTCGGCTAAGGCAACACTAGCATCATTAGCAGAAGCAACTGTAACTGCTTTCAATAACTCTCCTACAGTCAAAACTGTCCCTGCATCTAGAAAGATTTGTGATCCTCCCATAGATTCAGCATGTCTACTCACCGTTACTTTATCATCTAAAGAAACCTGTCCTGATTCTACCGCTTCCATCGTAATCAACATAGCCATTGCTTTAGTAATACTTGCAGGGGGCAACTCTTCATCTGCGTTATGTTCATACAATACTTGTCCGGTTTCAGCATCTACCAATATAGCTGAGTAAGCTCCAAGATCAAAACTATAAACATTACTTAAATTAATTACCAGTGTTAATGCTAAAATTAAAGTTAATATCACCAATGTTTTCTTTTTCAAATTATGTCATCTCCTCATTTTTATGTTTAGCTTCTTGCCATAACTTATCTAGCTCAATCAAATCCATCTTTTTAAAATCCATTTCTTTTTCAGTTACCTTATTTTCGATATATTCAAATCTTTTAATAAACCTATTAATCGTTCCAAGCAGGGCCACTTCAGGATTAGTGTTAATAAATCTTGAAAGATTAACTACCGCAAATAGTAAATCACCTAACTCCTTAGAAGCCTCCAAATTATCTTCATATTTTAAAGCTTCTCTAAGTTCAGATAATTCTTCTTCAACTTTTTCAAAAACTGGTTCTATCTCTTCCCAGTCAAAACCAACTTTTGAAGCTTTTTCCTGTAACTCACGCGCCTGTAATAAAGCAGGTTGGCTTTTATTATAATTTAAAATATGTGAATTACCATGCTTTGAGTTTTCTTTTGATTTAACTTCTTCCCAAATCAGTTTAACATCATTAGTATTTTCGGCAATAGTATCATCAAAAACATGTGGATGTCTTCTGATTAATTTATTATTTAAATTCTTAATAACATCTAAAAAATCAAATTCACCTTTTTCTTCCATGATTCTAGATTGAAAAATTATTTGTAACATTAAATCTCCTAATTCTATTTTCAATGAATTCATATCATCTTTTTCTATCGCTTCAATCACTTCATATGTTTCTTCAATCAGATATTTTTTTAATGACTCAAGATCTTGTTTTTTATCCCAGGGGCAACCATCTTCACCTCTTAATCGAGCAAAGATCTTTACAGCTTTTAAAATCTCTTTAGTTAATCCAACATCATTAATAATCAATCACACCCCATTCTTTTAATTTAGCAGCCAATTTTTCTCCAACTTTAGGGATAAACTTTAATTCATCATATCCTATTTCACCAGCATATATTAATAATACAAAATAACTTAATACGCCAATACCAACAAGCAAAATTAGAATAGAAAATTCTATTAAAAAACCTTCAATTAAAAAGTTATTAAATAAAAATTCTTTTGATATGTAAGTTATCACTCCCATTAATACAGCCACAATTGATGGATAAGTAAATTTTCTTCTATCTCCAACTAAAAATCCTAATTCATTATATACAGATTTTAAATTTAATATAGCCGCTACTGCAAAACCAATTACCGTTCCTAAAGCAGCTCCATGTATATTAAAAAATGGCAATCCAGTCAATGTATAATTAATTATAGCATTAAAACCTGCACCAATAAATAGGTTTTTAGCCGGCAAATCTGTTCTACCAATCCCCTGCAAAATTGCTGAAGAAGTCTGCTGAAGAGTAATAAATAAAACACCCCAACTTACAATCGCTAATATACTTGCAGCTTGAGGTTCATTATAAATAATATCAGTCAATTGACTTGAAAGAACAGCCATTCCAATAGCAGCCGGTAGCCCTAACATATAAGTTAATCTCAATGCCGTTGTTGTTCTATGATATATTAAATTCTCATTATTAAGCTCAAAAGCTTCAGATATAGCAGGTACTAAACTTGTCGCTAGAGAAACTGTAATTACTGTCGGAAACTGTACTAAAGGCATTGCAACAGTAGTTAGTCTCCCATATAAAGTTGTTACTTCTCCCATTATAAAACCAGCAGCTTGCAATCTTTGAGGAACGAAAATCCAATCCACTAATGACATTAAAGGTTGAACTAAAGCTCCCATTGTGATTGGAATAGCTAATTTTGTTAATTCTGTAGCTATAGGCTTAAATTTATATTCAGACAAATCATTACCTTTACTAATAAAATCAAATATAGAATCTTTTCTTTTATAGTATATATATATTAGAGCAATAAGGCCACCAACAGCCCCAGTAACTGCACCAAATGATGCACCTGCAGCAGCGAAATTCAAACCAAGTGGCAGTAATAGATAAGCCAGTAAAATCATAGTTATTGTTCTAATAAATTGTTCTAATAATTGAGATAAGGCCGTTGGCTTCATATCCTGCATCCCTTGAAAAAACCCTCTATAACTTGCCATTACTGAAACTATAAATACTGCAGGTGAAATAGCTAGAATTGCATAATAAGCTCTAGGATCCAATTTCAATATAGATATTAATGGCCCGGCTAATAACGCCATTGTTATAGAAGATAAAAGCCCAATTACAACACTTAAAATTCTTGCTATAGTAAAAATTCTATATGCATCTTTATTATTGCCTTTAGCCAAACGCCCGGCAACCATTTTTGCTAAGGCTACAGGTATTCCGGATCTGGATACTACTAGCATTATTGTATATAAAGGGTATGCCATTTGATAAATGCCCATACCTTCAGCACCAATTAACCTTATTAAAACCACTCTGTAACCAAGGCCCATAACTCTAGATAAGATACCTGCCCCGCTTAAAATAGCCGCTCCAATGACAAAACTATTTTTATTCTTATTAGACAAAACAACCACCTATTCCTTTAATTCCGGAGTTGAATAAGACTGATAGTTTTTTAAATTATTTAAAAAACTTATCAATTTCTTTATCATTTTATATTCACTTTGATCAAATTCATTCGGCTTTTTCAATTTTATAATAGGATTTTTTCTGGAATTAACATTAACCTGTCGTGGGTAATCGTTGATCAATTTGAAAATAGCATCTCTATCAATTGAATTTTTATCTTTAAATACAAAATTAATTGATTTAGCTTCTTCAATTATGCTAATCACATTTAGTTTAGCCGCAATTCTTTTCAAGTTATTAATATATAATAAATTCAATAACGATTCAGGTACATCTCCAAATCTATCAATAAGCTCATCTAATAATTCAGAATGTTCCTCATCAGTTTTGGCTTGTTTTATTCTTTGATAAAATTCAATTTTCTGATTGGCTGTATTAATATAATCATCGGGTATATAAGCATTTATATTTAATTTTATTTCAGGCTCTATATCTTCTTTCTCTGTCCCCCCCTTTAATTCCTGCACAGCTTTATCAAGAAGTTTGCAATATAACGAATAACCAATACTTGCAATATGACCATGTTGTTCTGCTCCTAAAAGATTACCCGCACCTCTTATTTCCATATCTCTCATTGCAATTTTAAATCCAGATCCAAGACTTGAAAATTCTTTTATAGCCTGCAATCTTTTATCAGCAAGTTCAGGTAATATTCTATCTTTTTCATATAACATATATGCATAGGCAACTTTATTAGAACGACCAACTCTACCTCTTATTTGATAAAGTTGAGCCAGACCAAAATTTTCTGCTTTATTTACAATTATTGAGTTTACATTGGGTATATCAAGACCATTTTCAATGATAGTTGTACAGACTAAAACATTATATTTATTCTCATAAAAGTCATGCATTAACCTTTCTAGTTTATTCTCGCCCATTTGTCCATGAGCAATAGCAACTTTAGCTTCGGGTATCTCTTCTTTAATTATATTAGCATATTTTTCAATATCTTCAATACGATTATGAACAAAATATACTTGTCCGTCTCTATTTATTTCTCTTTTTATCGCATCTCTAATCAAGCTTTTATTATACTCTTTAACATAAGTTTTAATGGGATAACGATTATCTGGAGGAGTTTCAATTAAACTCATATCTCTAACTCCTGAAAGAGACATGTGAAGAGTTCTAGGAATTGGAGTTGCTGTCATAGCCAGAACATCAATTTTTTCTTTTATATCTTTTAATTTTTCTTTATGATTAACTCCAAATCTCTGTTCTTCATCGATTATTAATAAACCCAGATCATTAAACTCAATATCTTTAGAGAGTAGTCTATGAGTTCCAATAACTATATCAACTCTACCATTTTTTAATTTTTGTTTAATTATTTTTTGTTCTGCTCTGCTTCTAAATCTACTAATCATTGCAACATTTATAGGGAAGTCATCAATTCTTTCTTGAAAAGTATTGAAATGTTGTTGAGCTAGAATAGTGGTCGGAACCAATACTGCTGTTTGTTTGCCATCTATTCCTGCTTTAAAAGCTGCTCTAATGGCAACCTCAGTCTTACCATAACCTACATCGCCACATAATAATCTATCCATTGGATACGGACTTTCCATATCATTCTTGATTTCTTGAATAGCATTTTCTTGGTCAGGAGTTTCTTCATAAGGAAATCTATCTTCGAACTCTTTTTGCCAAACTGTATCTTCACTAAAAGCATATCCTGTAATTGCTTCTCTTTTAGCATATAAATCTATCAAATCAACTGCTAGTTCTTTTACAGAAGCCTTAACTTTTTCTTTAGTTTTCTGCCAATCACTTCCCCCTAATTTATATAACTTTGGCTGACTATTTTCTCCTCCAATATACTTTTGGACTAAATCAATTTTTTCTGGTGGTACATACAATTTATCATTTCCAGCATATTTAAGTAAAATATAATCTTGTTTTGAATTTTGAATTTCTAAAGTTCTAATTCCCATAAACTTTCCAATTCCATGATTTTCATGAACAACATAATCATCTGCATCTAGATCTGTAAAAGCATTTATTTTTTCACCAGGTTGTATATCATCAAGTTTTAATTTTTTTCTTTTTTTCTGCCCGAAAATTTCACTTTCAGTAAATAAAACTAAATTAAAATCATTTGACTTAAAACCTGATGACAAATCACCTGTTAATATATTTATTCCTGGCTTTAATAAGTCACTCTCACCTTTTATAAAGAAAATATTCTCGTTACTTGAAAATAAGTTTTTGATTTTTGATTTTTTCTTATCATTTGATACTGTAAGGATAATACTATAGTTTTCATTTAATAACTTTTCCACTTTGCTTTTAAATAAATCCAAGCGAGATTGAAATGATTCAACCCCTTCATAAGAAAACTCAACATCTATTTTATCAGTTGGCCCATAATTTTCTTTCAAATCAATATGATGATATGACCAAATTTCCCTATTTAAGTCATCAGAACTCCAGAAATTTTCATAATAATAATCTAATACTTCTCCTCTATTCAGTAATTCAGTACATTCCTCTTTTATATCTTCATGCTTTCTTTCCATGATTTTTTCGATTTGATTTACATCTTCCAATATTATAGAGGAGTTATTTTTTAAATAATCAAAAACAGTAGATAATTTATTATAAAAGAATGGTAAATACTCTTTTAAATATATTAAGTCTTTATTTTCTTTTGCTTTTAAGAAAGAATTTTTTTTATTTTCTAATCTAACACTGGTTTCATTATAATCTTTTCTTTTTAATTTAGAAAGAGTTTTTTCGAAACTTGCTAATATGCTATTAAACCTGCCCTTAAAATCTTCTGGCAAAATAATTTCTGATGCAGGATAGATCGAAAATTTATTGATTGTTTCCAAAGATTTTTGATCTCCTATTGAAAACTTTCTTATGGAATCTATTTCATCCCCAAAAAACTCTATTCTATATGGTGATTTCTCTCCTGGAGGAAAAACATCTAGAATTCCACCCCGTAAACTAAACTCTCCAATATCTTCCACTTTTGCTGTTCTTTTATAGCCCGCCTCAATTAATAATGAAGTTAATCTTTTGAACTTAAAAGTTTCACCAAGCCTTAATTCAATAACAAATTCATTCCATCTCCAATATGGAACAAGTGCTTTAAAAATTGATTGCACAGGCAGAATAATTATTTGAGGCACTTTATTATTAGAAGAATTTAAAACCTGCAACCTATTTCTAGTTTGCCAGGCCGGAACTTTAATATCTTCATGAGGCATAATATCTTTTTCAGGAAAATATAATACTTTATGCTCTGGTAATAATCTTAATAAATCTTCATATAATTCATTTGCTCGAAAATTGCTTTTGGTTATTATTATTAAATCTTGAGATAAACTATTTTTAAATAAGGAAATAACTAATGATAATTTTGAACCTTTCAAGCCTGACACCTTAATATTTTCCTGATTTATTATAGCTTCTTTAAGTTTATTTAATTTTTTATTAATACCATTATCTTTAAGCTCCATTGTTATTCCTCCAGTAAGTTAAATCTAAAACAAATAGTAAAAAGACCCCTACCTTAAAGTACGGGCCATTTATAATTAAATTTATATTAAATAATTAATTAAATTTATTCATTGTCTCTTCTGGACCAGATGTAATGAATGTTTCTGTTGCTTTCACAGCATCTTTGATAGCTTTATCTATTATTTCCTTCTCATCCGGTTTGAAGCGCTGCAAGACATAATCAGCGACATCATAACCAGGTTCAGGTCTGCCAATTCCAATTTTAAGCCTTGGAAATTCAGAGCTAGATAATCGGTTTATAATGGATTTAATTCCATTATGACCTCCACTACTTCCAGAAGGCCTCAATCTTATTCTTCCAGTTTCTAAATTTAAATCATCATATATAATTAATAAATCTTCTAGATTCAAATTATATTTACGAACCAGACATTTCACAGCTCTTCCACTCTTATTCATATAAGTAAGAGGTTGAGCTAAAATGACTTTGTTTTTTTGAATCTGGCCTTCACCAATAATTGAATCACATCTGTGAGTAGATGAAAAATCATGTAATTCTGCCAGTCTGTTAACTATTTGAAAACCAATATTATGTCTTGTCCTGGCATATTTAGAGCCTGGATTTCCTAACCCAACAATCAATTTCATATAACGCACCATCCAAAACAAAAATATTGAAAAGCGTAATCCATAATTGGATTACGCTTTATTCTTTACTCAGGTTTATATTCTTCCTCTTCTTCACCTTCTAATTCTTCTTCAACTTCTTCTGTTTCTTCACCAATAACTTCAGGTTCAAGACCTTCAACATCAAGTAGTTCTTCTTCAACCTCTTCAGTGATTTCTTCACTTGGGGTAACAACGGTAACTACTACATCATCTAATGAACTAACTAATTCTATATTTTCACCAACATCTAAATCACTAACCTGTAGAGAATCCCCAACATCAAGTTCTGATATATCTAATTCAAACCTATCAGGAATGTCAGTTGGTAAACACTCAATCTCTACTTCTCTCATCAACTGTTGTAATACTCCACCTTCCTGAACTCCATAAGCTTTACCAACAGTTTCAATCTGTATAGTAACAGTAATTGTCTCATCCATTGAAATATTCTGGAAATCAACATGTAATAGTTCATTCTTTATTACATGCTTTTGATAATCCTTAATCATTACCGTCTCTGAAGATTCCTCTCCACTATTAGATTTAATTATTAAATCAACGATAGCATTTGAATCTAATTTCCCCTTTAATTTTACAGGATCTACAATTAAAGATTGTGGATTCCGTTCTCTCCCATAAACTACTCCAGGAATTTTGCCTTCTCTTCTAATTTGTCTTGCGACGCCTTTACCAGTTTTTTCTCTGGCTTCTGCTTCTAGCTGAAACCTTTCCATAAAATATCCTCTCCTTGATATATTCTCTATATATAATTTTTAGCCTGCTTTATTGAAACCATATAATATTATAACATTAATCTTCGCTATGAGCAATACTTACTTAAATAAAACACTTACTGAAACATCTTTAAATATTCTATCGATAGCTTCTCCCAATAAAGGAGCAATTGACAATACCTTAAGATTATCCAATCTTTGATGATTATCCTGTGGTATTGAATTAGTAACTACTATTTCCTCAAAAGGCGCCGCCTCTAATCTCTCCATAGCCGGACCAGAGAAAACAGCATGAGTTCCACAAGCAAATACATCATTGGCACCTTTTTCTTTTAAAGCTGAAGCTGCTGCAGTCATTGTCCCCGCTGTGTCAATAATATCATCAAATAATATAACATTCTTGTTTTCTACTTCTCCTATTATGTTCATAACTTCTGCCACATTAGCTTTAGGACGTCTTTTATCTATAATTGCCATAGGTATATCTAACTGTTTTGCAAATGTTCTAACTCTCTTAACAGAACCAACATCCGGAGCAACAGCTGTAAAATCATCTAAATTTTTTGTTTGAAAGTAATCAATCATAATAGGTGATGCATATAAATGATCCACAGGTATATCAAAAAAACCCTGTATCTGTGGAGCATGTAGGTCAATAGATAAAATTCTTCTCGCACCAGCTGTATGTAGCAAATTAGCAACTAGTTTTGCAGTTATTGGATCTCTTGGCTGGGCTTTTCTGTCCTGACGGGCATAACCATAATAAGGTATTACAGTTGTAATTCTTCTTGCTGAAGCTCTTTTTAAAGCATCAATCATTACTAAAAGCTCCATTATATTTTCGTTCACAGGTGGGCTTGTCGGCTGAATTACAAAAACATCAGCACCTCTTACAGTTTCTTCAATTTTTACTGAAATCTCGCCATCTTTAAAGCGGCCAATTTCTGAGGAAACTAGCTCAGTACCAAGATAACTACATATATCTTCTGCTAGTTCAGGATGACAATTCCCAGTAAATATTTTCATCTTATCTCCGTATGCGGCCATAACTTCATCTCCTTATTACTTAATCTTAATTATCTTTTTACTTATTTTTTTTATATAAACGCGCCGGAACTCCTAAAACTACTGAGTTATCATTAACGTCCTTTGTTACTACAGAGCCAGCACCAGTTTTTGAACCATTACCTAACCTGACTGGAGCTACAAGGGTTGTATTGCTTCCAACAAAAACATTATCACCTAAAACTGTTTCATGTTTATCTATTCCATCATAGTTAGCAAAGATAGTACCAGCACCAATATTACAATTTTCCCCTATAACTGCATTTCCAACATAACTCAAATGTGGAACTTTACTTTCATTGCCAACTTTTGATTTTTTCAATTCTACAAAATTGCCTATTCGACATCCAATGCCAATTTTAGTTCCAGGTCTTATATAAGCATACGGTCCCACATTTGTATTCTTATCTATAAACGATTTTAAAATTATACTCCCATGGTTTACTCTAACTGCCTCTGAAACTTCTGCATTATCTATTAAACAGTTTGATTCAATTACTACATTTCTTTTTATATCTGTACCAGACTTTATATAATTATTTGGATATATAACAACGTCTTTATCTATTTTTACATTTGACTCAATATAAGTAGATTTTGGATCTATTAAAGTTACTCCATTTTTCATATGCTTTCTGTTTACCCTCTGACGTATTATACACTCTGCCTCAGCTAAATCTTCTCTATCATTTACTCCAATAATTTCTTCAAAATCAGCAGATTCAGTAATTATTTTATGATCTTTTTTTATATGATTCATAGTTTCTGGAAGATAATATTCTCCTTGATTATTATCATTATCAAGATCGTTTAAAGCTTCAATTAATAAACCAGAAGAAAAGCAATATAGTCCAGTATTAATTTCTTTGATCTCTTTTATCTTAGGTCCAGCATCTTGTTCTTCAATAATGTCTATCAACTGGCCATGTTCATCTTTAATTATTCTACCATATCCAGTAGGATTTTTTAGACGAGAAGTTAAAACGGTCATACCTGCTCTCTCTTCAATATGTTTATCTATTAAAGATATTAAAGTTTCTTGCTTTAATAAAGGAGTATCGCCATATAAAATTAAAACAGGACCGTTATGACTTTCAATATAATCTTTAGCTTGCATTACCGCATGACCTGTTCCTAATTGTTTTTTCTGATAAACAAAATTCAAATTCTGATATTCATCAAGTTCATTTTTAACTTTTTCTGACTGATGCCCAACTACACAAACAACATCATTTGATAGATTATATGCCTGATCTATTACATAATTTATCATTGGTTTACCTGCAATTTTATGTAAAACTTTAATCTTGTCAGAGTTCATTCTTGTTCCCATTCCAGCTGCCAAAATTATTACTAATGTATTGTGCATTGGAACCTCCTTATAGAAATCTCAACTCTTAATCGTATGAAGTATAACAGAAGATTTTACATTTGTCAAATTTTAAATGGAAAAATAACAAACCGGCCTAAATTGGCCGGTCTGTCATTCTAGTAATAATTAAATTTAACCTACATCTTTTAATAAGTCTTCATATTTAGCCATGACTTTCTGAGAAATATTATCTTTAAACTTACTTGTAATAGGAAAACACACATCATAATACTCATCTTTAAACTTTCTGCTTGGCATGGCAACAAAAAAACCATTTCTTCCTTCTACTACTCTCAAACCCCTAATAACTAATTTATCCTCTAAAGTAATCGAAGCAAAAGCTTTAAATTTTCCATTAGCTTTAACAGGATAAATTCTTACATCAGTAATTTCCATAATGCCCCCTCCTTTGATTTTTTTGTAAATTTATAACAATATTATACACTTTTAAAAAGAAGGAGTCAAGTATTATTTTTTTATTTGTTCAATAAATTTCCATAATGAATCTTTTCCATCCCAATTTATATCTTTTAATTCATTTCCATTATTAATTATCCTTCTATCTTTAATCATTTTTCCAATTTTAAATGATTTAATACCAATTTTATCTAGTTCATTTATCAACTCATCCGCTTTGCTGGTAGTAATTAATAAGCTTCCAGAAGATATTAATGAATACGGATCTATATTAAGCTTATTAGTAATTTCATTAACTTCTTCGGAAATCGCATGATTATTTATGTTAATCTGAAAACCTAAATCTGAAGCTCTGCCTACTTCATCTAAAGCACCAATTAAACCGCCTTCAGTAATATCATGCATTGAGTTTACGCCTAACTCAGTTGCTTTAATTCCTTCTTTTAATACACTTAAATACTTATCAAAAGATCTTGCTTTATTTATAGTTTTCTCGCTAACACCAGATTCCAACAAAACATCTGAATAGTCATTAGCTAATATAAATGCCCCTTCAAGTCCTAAACTTTTAGTAATAATTATCTCATCGCCATTTTTTGCCCCACTAGTTGCTACATAATTGCTTTTATCAGCTTTACCAATTGCAGTAATTATTATAATTGGTTTATCTACATGACTCAAGACTTCTGTATGACCACCTAAAACTTGAACATTTATTTCTCTTGATGTTTCATCTATTTCAGTCATTATTTCCTTTATTTCAACATCAGTTATATTTTCAGGCAGCAATAAAACAACCTGCACACCAATGGGAATTGCTCCTGATGCCACTATATCATTACAGGCTATATGGACAGCAAGATATCCAGCTTTTTTCCCGGCACCAGTGATTGGATCAGATGATATAGCTAAAATGTGATCTCCGAAATCAACAATTGCACTATCTTCACCAATAGCTGAATCAACTAATATATCATCTCGATGCCTGGTAATCTTGCTTAAAACTGTTTCTTTCAGCTTATTACTTGATAACTTTCCTATCTTCATTATTCCAATATTCACTCCCAAATAATCTGAATTTAGTAATTTAATAAGTATCTATCTAATTCCCATTCATGAACCTGAATCTTATAATCAGACCATTCCATCTCTTTAGCTCTAATAAATCTATCAAATATGTGATTACCAAGAGTCTCCTTCATTAATTGACTATCTTTTAAATTATTAACTGCATCCATAATATTTTCCGGCAAACTCTGAATACCTGCTTCAAACCTTTCATCTGAGGACATTTTATATATATTTTTTAGAGTCTGAGTTCCAGGATCTATTTCATCTTTTATGCCTTGAATTCCTGCTTTTAAGGTAACTGCTAAAGCTAAATATGGATTTGCCGAAGGATCTGGACTTCTCAATTCAACTCTTGTTGCAACCCCTCTGCTGGAAGGAACTCGAGCCAATGCACTTCTGTTTGTAGCTGACCAGGAAATATAAACAGGTGCTTCATAACCAGCAACCAACCTTTTATATGAATTAATAGTTGGGTTGGTTATTGCTGTATACTCTGGAGCATATTTTAAAAGTCCACCAATATAATTATATGCCACCTCACTTAAACCTAATTGATCTTCAGGGTCATAAAATGCATTTTCATCATTTTTAAATAATGACTGGTGAATATGCATTCCTGAACCATTTATCCCATAAATAGGTTTCGGCATAAAGGTTGCATGCAAATCATGTTTCATAGCAATAGTTTTAGTTACAAATTTAAAAGTAGCTATATTATCCGCCGTATGTAAGGCTGGCTCATATTTAAAGTCAATCTCATGCTGGCCTGATGCAACTTCATGATGAGAAGCTTCAACCTCAAATCCCATCTTCTGTAAAGCAAGAACAATATCACGTCGAGCTTCTTCTCCTAAATCTACCGGCGATAAATCAAAATATCCACCTTTATCATTTGTGTTTGTGGTAGGATTGCCATTTTCATCTTTCTTAAATAAGAAGAATTCCGGTTCTGGTCCAGCACACATAGAAAACCCCATCTCCCTTGCCTCTGCAACAACTTTTTTCAATGCACTTCTAGGGCACCCTATATATGGATTGCCTGCCGGAGTATAAATATCACACATTAATCTAGCTATTGCACCTTCTCCTGATTTCCATGGGAATATTGCAAAAGTTTTAGGATCTGGTCTCAAATACATATCAGACTCCTGAATTCTACTAAAACCTTCTATCGATGAACCATCAAACATAATTTCTCCATCAAGTGCAGTTGAAAGTTGCTCAATAGGGATAGCAACATTCTTAATAATACCTAAAATATCAACAAATTGTAATCTAACAAATTTGACATCATTTGCTTCTGCCTTCTCTAATATTCTCTTCTTTTCATTTGATGTCATTTAATTAACACCATCCTTTATTTTATTATTAATAACCTTTAGTAAAATCAACAGCAAAGATTTTTCCTTCTCTGGTCCAGGCTTTTGCAAGTTTATCTGCCCTTTCTTTTTCTCTAAAAAACCCTATCATAGTAGGGCCACTACCTGATAATTGAGAATGAGCTGCTCCATTATCAATTAACCATTTTTTGATTTCTTCTAGTTCCGGAAACAAATTAAAAGTTACTGTTTCTAACTGATTTGCCCAACCTTCTCCCCAGTCAATCCTCTGCTCTGATTCTATTAATTCAACAAGTCTCGAGGTAGGTATACCCGGTTTTTTATATTCTCCTTCAGCAAACTCATTAAAAATTTTTTTAGTACTCACTTTAAATCCAGGATTAATTAATAAAGCTTTATAATCTTTTAAAGGTTTCAAATCTTTTACCTGATCTCCCTTACCCTTTACCTGAGCAGTCCCTCCTTTGATACAAAAAGGAACATCCGAACCTATTTCAGCCCCAATATTACGCATCTCTGACCAATTAAGATTTAACTGAAACAATCTATTTACACCTCTAATTACCGCTGCAGCGTTACTACTTCCTCCTGCAAGTCCAGCAGCAATAGGAATATTCTTTTTTAATTTAATTTTTAAACCTTGTATTTTCTCAGGGAAGTCTGTCATTAATTTATTTGCTGCTTCCCAAATTATGTTATCTTGATTATCTGGCAAACTAATATTTGACTCTATATTTAATGATATACCTCCTGAACATCCCTCAATTTCTAAAATATCTGCTAGAGAAACAGTTTGCATAATCATATTCAAATCATGATAACCATTTTCAAATCTACCTTCAATAGCTAAAGATAAGTTTATTTTAGCTTGGGCTGATTCAATTATTTTCAATTAAGGTCCTCCTTTAGCATTATTCATAAAAACAATTATAACATCAATTAAATAAAAAGTTAAGATAAAAAAATCTTAAACTTTTTATTTTAATAACTTTATGCTGGAGAAATTAATATATAATTGCTATAATTAATATGAGGTGATAAAAATGAATTCTAAGTATATAATATGGCATATATATCATAGTGGTGTTGCTATTTATAACAATAATCTTAAATCTTTGCATATATTTGATTACTATCAAGATCCTAGAGAAATTTTGCCTGATATTATTTATGATTTAAAAGATATAAAAAAAATAAATATTTATTGTAGCCATGGTCATCACGATCATTATAATCCCGAAATATTTCAATGGAATTTAACTAATTATAAAACAAATTTCATAATGAGTTCAGATCTTAAAGATAAAATCCCAAATAAAATTAAAGATAGTCTAGATATTTATTTTATTAAAAATGGAGAAGATTTGAAATTAGACAATCTTTATATTAAAGCTTATCCAAGTACTGATTTAGGAATCTCCATTTACATTAAAGAGAAGCAAAGCAAAATTTTTCATGGTGGAGATTTAAATTGGTGGGATTGGGAGAACTTTAGCGAAAAAGAAAAAATAAAAGAAGAAAATGATTTTAAGGAAGCTGTAAACAAAATCGAAGATACAGATATTGAAATTGCTTGTATAGCACTTGATCCTAGATTAAAAGATAGTTTTCATTTAGGAGTAAATTATTTTAATTCTAAAATAAAACCTGATTATATAGTTCCATTACATTTTAAAAATGACTATAATGTGATAGCTAGATATAGTAATTATTTTGAAAATCAAAATAATATTTTAAAGTTCAAAAACCCAGGTGACAAAATTTCAATTTAAAACTATTTAAATCGAAAAAGGCCCGTGACGGGCCTTTTAAATTATATTACTTCTAATTCTTTTCCTATTTTATCAAATTTATCAATAGCAAATTCTAAATCATCTTTTTCATGAGTTGCAGAGATCATAACTCTTATTCTTGCCTTGCCTCTTGGTACAGTTGGAAAACCCAGAGCTTGAGCAAAAATGCCCTCCTCAAATAATCTCTCGCTAAATTTTCTAGCTTCTCCTGCATCACCAATCATTACTGGAGTTATTGGGGTTTCAGTTTTCCCAACATTAAACCCTAAATCTTTCATACTTTTTTGAAAAAACTCTGCATTATTCCATAGTTGTTGAACTAAACTATCATCTTTTTCTAAAAGCTCTACTGCTGCTATTGTTGCAGCAATGTCTGCAGGAGTTACTGCTGAACTAAATAAAAACGGTCTTGCCTTTTGTTTTAAATAATCAACTAAAACCTCACTACCAGCAATACAACCTCCAACAGTACCAAAAGCTTTAGAAAAAGTTCCAACTTCAATATCTACTTCTCCATGTAAGTCAAAATGATCTACTATACCTCGACCATGACTTCCTAACACCCCTTCACCATGAGCATCGTCTACTAATACCATCGCATTATATTCTTTTGCCAATTCAACTATTTCTGGTAATGGAGCTATGTCTCCATCCATGCTAAATACTCCATCGGTGGCAATCAGGATTCTGTTAGCATCAATTCCAGACAATACTTCTCTTAAAGATTCCATATCCCCATGGGTGTAAACCTTTATATCAGCGCTTGAAAGCCTACAACCATCTATGATACTAGCATGATTTAATTCATCACTGACTATAACGTCCCCTTTGCCCATAATTGCTGGAATAACAGCAAGATTAGCATTAAAACCAGACTGGAAAGTTAATGTTGCTTCAACTTTTTTAAAATTAGCTAACTTTTCTTCCAATTCATCATGAAGACTCATTGTGCCAGCTATAGTTCTAACTGCCCCTGGTCCAACTCCGAATTCATCAATTGCTTTTTGAGCCGCCTTAGTTAATTCTGAATGATTTGCCAACCCTAAATAGTTATTAGAGCTGAAATTCAATTTTTCTTTTCCTTCAATTTCAACCCAGGCTCCCTGAGGGCTTTCTAAAGTTCTTATAGAATTAAAATTTCCACTTTCTTTCAATTCTGCCAACTCTTTTTTCATAAAATCTTGAAATTCTTTATTCATGAAATCCTCCTTTTATGGAAGTAAAATTATTTTACCACAGTTACCGCTTTTCATTAACTCCATTCCTTTATCAAATTCTTCTAAAGGAAAACGATGAGTTATTATTGGTTCTAAATCTATCATATTTTCTTTTAATAGTCTTCGGGCAATATACCATGTTTTAAACATTTCTCTACCAGTAACACCTATCAAATTAATTCCTTTAAAAATTAAATCTTCAGTAAGGTCCAACTTTACTTCTTCGGCAGGCAAACCTAATAATGCCATGCTACCACCAGGAGTAATCTGTTTTAAACCCTGAGTTATTGCAACTGGATTTCCCGACATTTCTGCAACAAAATCAACTCCAATACCACCTGTAACATCTTTTATTAAGTCATCCAAATTTTCATTGATAGGATTTATTACATGGTCTGCTCCAAGTTCTTTAGAAAGTTCCCTTCTGTAATCATTAGGTTCACTTACTATAATTTGAGTTGCACCAAAAGCTTTCGCAACTGGTATAGACAATAAACCTGCTGGTCCTGCTCCTGTTATTAATATATTCTTTGCGCTAACATTTCCAGCTCTTATTGTATCTATTGCATTTCCTAATGGTTCTTGAATTGAAGCATATTCAGGTAAAATAGAAGAATCGTTCTTCCAAATATTAGAAGCATCAACTACAGCATAATCTGCAAACACTCCATCTGTATGAACTCCTAATATTTTTGTATTCACACATATATGGTATTGTCCAGTTTTACATTGATAACAATGCCCACAGATAATATGTGTTTCTGCAGAGACAAAATCTCCAACTTTTACTGAATCTACATTTTCACCAATTTCTACAACATCCCCAGCTAGTTCATGGCCCATAATTTGAGGTGTATTCACATTATTTTCTGCCCATTTGTTCCAGCTATAAATGTGATAATCACTACCACAAATTGAAGTAGTCTTTACTTTAACTAAAACTTGATTAGGTCCAGGATTTGGAATTTCAACTTCTTTCATTTCAGCACCTGGCCCAGGTTGGGTCTTTAAAACAGCTTTCATACTGCCTTCCATAATTTTCCCTCCTGTATTTTTAATAATCCTCCTCGACTACTCTGGTTATATCTATCTATGTGAAATTATATCACAGGTCAAACTTAATTAAAACTCTTTTTATTAAAGTACTAATATGATATAATCATTCTGATTTAAATGAAAGGAATGATTACATGAAATATTTGTCTTTAAAAGAATCCTTGATAGCTGCCCTTTTTACTAGTCTAACAGTCATCGGGAGTTACTTAATAATTCCGCTACCTATTAGTCCTGTACCTATTACTCTTCAAACCTTTTTTGTCTTAATGGCAGGACTAATAGGTGGAAAAAGTATAGGGGTTTTAAGCCAATTAGTTTATCTGCTAATAGGTATTATAGGCGTACCTGTATTCGCTAGTGGTTTGGGTGGGATTGGTGTTTTACTTTCACCTACAGGTGGTTTTTTAATTGCCTTCCCTATCGCAGCATATATTTCAGGCACAAAAAATAATATATCTGATGTTAAATTTTTATTAACTAAACTTATCTTTGCTAAAATTATAATATATTCATTCGGAGTCATCTTTATGATTGTGTTCTGGGATTTCAATATTATATCAGCTTTAACAGCTGGAGTATTACCGTTCATCCCAGGTGATACAATTAAAATAATTCTATTAATTATCATTAAAAGAAGGTTGAGAAACATTAATTATCTCTAAATGAAACTTCTACATTAGTTGCCGGACTCGATAAATTTATTATAATCTTATTTTTACTTTCTTCAAATATTTCATTCTGATAAATATTTTCTTTTACCTCAACAAAACCTGATTTAATAAAACTCTCTTTATTAGTAATATTTCTAGTTTCAATTTGGATACCTATATTTTCTGGAAATTCAAACTCAATATTTGACGCTCCAGAATTTATTGTAGTTTCGTTAGAATAGGTATCATAGCTTATATATATTTCACTTATCCCTGTATTAATAATAAGTTCTTTGATATTTAATTCTTTGAGATCAAAGTTATATCTTCCAATTTCTGATTCTATACTTATATTATAAATAACATCTTTATGGAGATAAAGTTTTGAATTATTTACAACATCAACCTGATCAATTTCGAAACTTCTCATATGATTTATATTTAATTTAGCTCTCTTTTCTTCTAAATTAAAATCAAAATTTAAATCAGGCTCCTCTTGATGATGATTATATGATAGCTCATATAAATTATTATTATCAGTCAGACTCCCTATATCAATTCTTCCTGCATCTAGTGATAAAAATATATCAAAGTAATTATAATTTTCCATATATTCACGTTGTGATTCAAACAGATCAGTACTAGGTGATAGTTGTCTGCTGCTATCTTGTTTAAAATCTTCTAAATAAGGCACAAAATCTGCTGGAATAAATAACAAAATTAAGATAGAAATTACAAGAATTGGACTAACCCACCATAATCTAGAACCTTTAAATAGAATATTTATACCAATTATTATTAAAACAACTGGCCAATATCTAAATAATAGATTCCAAAAATTATATCCAATTATGTCAAGAGTATTTAGAAGGAATAATCCACCAATAAAAACCAGGATAATTCCTAAAGTAATATCATTGTTTTTTTTATTCACCCCTTGAAACCCCTTTCACTAAAATTGCTATTCCTAATAAAATTAATATTACTGCCCAGAAGTTTCTCCAAACAATTAACGGAATCAATCTACTAAATATTATAAAAGCTCCTATGATAATTAATGTTATACCTATAAATCTTTGATTAGTTCTATTTAAACTAAATGAATCATTCTTATAAAAACTTTCTTCTTTATCAAATTCATCATTGGCTTGATCATCTTCATAATTATAAGGTTTTTCAGGAATTATTATCCAACCAATAATATATGCCAAAATCCCTGCCCCGTTTAAAAAAAATATAAAAACGAAAAAAAGCCTGATTATTAAAGGGTCGACCTTAAAATAATCAGCAATCCCGCCACAGACACCAGCTAATATTCTATTCTGTCTGGACCTATATAATCTTTTTATCTCAGCCATTTATATCCCCCCTTTAATTGTCATGTTAAGTATATTATATCCTAATATACATAGAGTATGCAATAAAAAGACAGATAAAAATTGCCAGCAGTAATTATCTGCTGGCATTAAATTACCATAGTTTTAATTCTTCAGCTTCCTGCCTCAGTTTATCTCTGAAATCAGGATGAGCAATATTTATCATTGCTTCAACTCTCTCACTCATTGATTTACCCTTCAAATGGACAATCCCATGTTCTGTGACTACATAATCTATATCATTCCTACCTAATGTCACTTTAGATCCAACTGGCAATTGAGAGACAATTGTTGATAATTCACCAGATTTGGCCGTTGATCTAAGAGCTATAATACCTTTGCCACCTTCAGATCTTTGAGCTCCTCGATGTGTATCAGCCTGACCTCCAGTTCCACTATATTGCTTATTTCCAATGGCCTCAGAACAGACCTGACCTGATAAATCTACCTGAAGTGCTGTATTAACGCTAACCATTTTATAATTTTGTCCTATTACGCAAGGGTCATTAGTTATATTTCCCTGTTGAAATTCAACTGCTATATTTTCATCTATAAAATCATAAAGTTTTTTTGTTCCCAGAGCAAAAGTAGTTACCATCTTACCTTTCCAAATAGTTTTCTTACTACCTGTGACAGCTCCTGAATAGAAGAGATCAACCATTCCATCTGTAAACATCTCAGTATGAATTCCTAAATCTTTTTTATCAGTCAAATATTTTGTTATTGCATTTGGGATACCACCAATACCTAGTTGAAGTGTTGAACCATCACCTATCATTTCAGCAATATGCTGGCCAATTTTATTTTCAATCTCACCAGGCTCAATATTTGGTAACTCTATTAAATCAGCATTATTTTCAACCACATAATCTATCTCCGATATATGAACCTGAGTATCCCCTAAGGTCCAGGGAAGGTTTTCATTAATTTCTAATACTACAAGATCTACATTCTCTATCATCATTTTCTCATAAGTGACTCCTAATGATAATGAAAAATAGCCTCTATCATCCATTGGAGTTGCTGTTCCCCAGAAAATATTTATACTATCATTTTCTAACTTTTTTTCGCCAGCCTCATGTAAATTATTAGGTATATAACTAATATTACCATGATGATGATTTTTCCTGTCAGACTGACCATAAAACCATGTTTCATTCTTTACATGTTTTATCATATCTGGAGAATGAAAACCATAATCACCCATCATAAGACATGAAACTAAAGTCACATTATTTAGCTCATTTGATCTTTCAGCAAGAGTACCCAGCAAACCTTGAGGCTCAGATCCTGCCATTGCCACAGTAACTTTGGCGCCATCATTAACCATCTTTGCTGCATCTTCTAAAGATATCAACTTATTTTGATATTTGTTTTGAAATTGATTCATCCAATATCACCTCAAAATATTTATATTAACCTAAAACTAAACCTCCATCAACAATTTACAATTTTATCTGCCACAAATTTTAAATACTTCCCCACTTAATTACATTTGCTGCCCAGGCATAACCTATTCCTGCAGAAATCATAGATATTACTGAACCAGATTTAATCTTACCTGATTCAAGTCCTAATTTTAATGATAATATTTGATCTATCTGGCCAGTATGACCATAGTCAGATAGATAAGTAGTCTGATTTTCTTCTAAATTTAACTGATCTAAAAGATATTTATGCATCGATGGTTTAAAGTGGAGCACAGCCAGGTAATCCATTTCGGATTTATCTCTTGCAGACTTTTCGAAAGCTTTATTAATACAAGTTAACCAGTTATCCATTGAAACTTCATTCAATCTTTCTTTCATATGCTCAACATCAAATATCTCTAATTTAAAAGCTTTATCTATATTTTCCTTTGTTACAGGATTAGCTACTCCACCAATTTTAATACCAGCATCTCTTGCTAATGAACCATCTGACATCAAATGACTGCTTTCAACTATATTTCTGCCTGCATTTTTCTTTAAGATTAATGCCCC
>CAYONR010000007.1:17674-22445 GCA_964405365.1 uncultured Halanaerobiaceae bacterium | reverse complement strand
GGTCCTAGCGGTGGAGGAAAGACAACACTATTGAGACTCTTAATTAATTTCATTTCCCCTGATAGTGGTGCGATCTATTATAAAGATAAACCTCTTGAATCTTACAAGCCAGAAATTATCAGACAGAAAATTAAAATGCTTGGACAACAGCCTGTTATGTTTGGGGAGACAATTCAGGAAGAATTTAAAATAGCAGCAGAATTTGCAAATTCCTATAAACATCAGACCAGCGATTATCAAGAACTAATCAAAATTGTCCGGCTTGATAAAAAACTAAGTTATAAAAGCTCAGAACTATCAGGAGGAGAAAAACAGCGGTTAGCACTGGCCAGATTGCTCTTATTAAAACCAGAGGTACTTCTTCTTGATGAGCCAACTGCTTCACTGGATAAAGACAACCAAAAACATATCCTTGATTTTTTAGCTGATTATGCAAAAAATAATGGCAGTAAAATTATAATGGTTACCCATTCTCCAGAATTAACTGAAGGAATTGCTCAAGACCAGATAATAATTGCAAATGGAAGAGTTCAGGAAGGAGCTGTAATTAATGACTGATGGAGTTAATAGTGGCGTAGTTAATATTCCTCTAATCCAACTTATTATAGCTTACTTTTTTGTCTTAGTATTAATAATAATCGTCAGAAAACAGAAGATTGATAAAGAAAAACAGATAATCCTGGCCGCTACCAGGATGACTCTGCAATTAATAATTGTAGGATTCCTTCTGGAATATATTTTTGAAATGCCTCACCCTGGAATAACAATTTTAATATTACTAATAATGGAAGGCTTTGCAATCCAGAATATCTTCTCCAGGGTTAGCACAGAACTTTCATCTAAGATGAAAAAAGTGACTGCAATTTCAATGTTTGCAGGCACCGTTTTTACTTTATTCTTTTTTCTTATTCTGGTAATAAGGCTCTCCCCCTGGTATTATCCAAGATATTTCATACCAATTGCTGGAATGTTAATCGGTAATTCAATGACCGGGATCTCCCTGGGAGTTGAGCATCTAGTTAACCAGATTAAAAAGAACCCTGAGAAAATTGAGGCAGCTCTAATGCTGGGAGCATCGCCAGAGCAGGCTACCAGAGAAGTTGCCAACCAGGCCTTCTATAACTCAATCTTACCAACAGTTAATTCGATGATTGGTATGGGCATAGTTTTTCTGCCAGGTATGATGACCGGCCAGATCCTTTCCGGTGTCAGCCCATTTCTAGCCATCAGGTATCAGATAGCTATTATGATGGGGATTCTTGGCGCAGTTACTCTAACTACTTATCTGCTGGTAAAACTAGGTGTTAAAACCTATTTCAATGATAGAATGCAACTTACAATCAAGAATGATTAAATAATTATCCTATCTTTATTATTTTAAATTTATTACTGTAACTTTCAATTTTCCAGGCCAACTAACAACTTTTCAACATAATTATTATGCTTATCATAATCAACCTTAGCATCTTTGATAACTTCTGTCGGAAAAACTATAGACTGAACTTGAATATTATTTTTATCCCCGCTTATATTTTCATCAGTTTCAGATAAGATTTTACTTACAAAAATTTCAGCACCTTCTCTGTCAGTTACTGGTAAGAGAAATGTATATTCTGAAGGACCGGTGTAATAGACCCGGTCAATATCTCTAATTTTTGCAATAATATTAGATTTTAATTTCTTAACTTCACTACTACTAATAGAATTAAGATAATTTAGTTTAGTCACTGCAAAACTCATCCCTGACCTAATAGTCCTGCTAATTTCCAATGAAATATCTGTCTTTAAACTACTTATATCATCACTATAATCTTCAGAAGAAATTACAGCAGTATTAGTATACTGTTTTTTTGAAGATAATATTAAATTTACTTTTTGCAACAAAGTCCTTTTATCAAAGGGCTTTGTTATATAATTAACTGCTCCAAGATTAATCGCCTTTTTAATCTTTTCTTTTCTGGCCTCCATACTAACTATTACAACTTTAACATCTGGGTAATTATTCTTGAAAAATTTCAATAAATCAAAACCATCTTCACCTTTAAAATATAAATCTACCAGCGCCAGATCTATTTCTTCTAAAGAAATCTCATTAGAAAACGTATGGTTTTTTACTGCCTCAACAGAACCCGCTTCAAAAACTCTATAACCCTCTGAATTTAACATATTTTTCAATTTAATTCTTATCAGGTTAACATCATCAACGATTAGTATATTTTTAATTAGAAGCACCTCCAGATGCCTTATTTAAAATCTCAGAGATAAGCAGCTTAAACCACCATCGAGTTTCCTGAATTCTGAAAGATCTAAAGTGATAAGTTTAAACCCGGATGTTTCCAATTTGTTCTTAGCCATTGGATAGCCAGATGGTATTATCAAATAATCATTAACTCGAACTGAATTAGCTGCATAAGCTTCAGAATCGCCAAGCAATATCTGCTTAAATTTACTAAATTCAGGTCTGCCTAAAAAATAAGCAACCATCAGCATAGTATTATCTCCTATATATGATACTCCAGATTTTAAATGAAGCAGATCATTAATCGCCATATTTATGGTTTTATAACCATAAGTTGCAGCTATTTCAGATAGCTGCTCGGCACCGGTTTTATTTGTTCTATCAGAGAGTCCAATATATAGAGTATTTTCTATCTGGAGCACATCACCACCATCCAGTGTTCCAGGGCTCTCAATTTTATGAATTTTTGTAGCAGGATAAAATTCTTTAATAGCAGTTTCTATTGCTTCTATTTCACCTTTTCTCGATTCAGCACCTGGATTAGTAATTACAGCAAAATCATCAGTCACAATAGCCGGATCTTCAACAAAGACTGAATCAGGATAATCTTCATCAGCATCAAGAATAGTCACTTCAAGCCCTGCCTTGTCCAGAGCCTCAATATATTTATTATGCTGGACAACTGCCAATTCATAATCTGGGCTACCAAAATCTGCTGTTGTAATACCATCAACCATTGATTTACAGGGTCTCTTAACAATTGCATTAGAAAACTTCATATTATCAACCCTTTTTATTTGGAATTTTCATTTATAAAATTAATAACCCTTGTCTCATACTCAATCAAATTATCCCAGTAGACCCCCTCATGACGACTATCTTCAACAGAAAAAGTTTCTTTGTTATCATGTTGAATTGAATTATAAATATCTTCAGCCATATAATAAGGTGTCAACTGATCTGCTCTACTATGAATAAGTAAAACAGGTAGTGCAGTATTTTTAATATGATTAGTAACATCTGCGTCTTCATATGAATAACCCAGCCTAAATCTGGTAAATAAATTCCCAACAAAAAGCATATAATCTCTTATTGCTGGAACGCCAAACTGCTGCTCTAACTGTTGGGATATCATATCTCTTTTACTGCTAATAGCCGAATCTAAGATAACAAAATCAAGATTTTGATTGGCATGATCTGAGCCAGAATATATACCGGCAGTTGCGCCACCAAACGAATTACCCCAGACTCCAAGACTAAAATCCTTATCAATAATATCTTTTATATAATTAACATAATCTTCTAGATCATTACTTTCTAGATAACCAAAAGTATTATATTCTGCCAGATTTTCTCCAGAACTTCTCTGATCATAAGCCAGAACATTATATCCATTCTCTAAAAACATTCGAGCCTGAGGATATACTGCAATTCGGTTACCCCCTAAACCATGAACTAAAATAACTGTATCATTATTTTTATCTCCATCTGCAATAATATAATCAGCAGGTATTTCATGATCTCCAGAAGTAGACTTAATCTTTACATTTTCAATAGTATAGCTTGATCTGAATTCATTAACATCAAAATCCCAATTTGCCTCAAGCCAGCTTTCAATACTTGCCAGGCTAGTCCCTTCAGGATTAGTCATTTGAGTAGATCCATCAAATACAGCCAGACCACTAAAAAAAGCAGTAGCTGTAAAGCCAGCTACTATAATTAATACAACTGTTATAAATATTTTCCGTTTTAAACTCATTCAACTATCTCCTTTAGAGTTTTTCTGGTTCTGGATAATCAACATCAAAAGTTTCTACTTTTACATTTTCCATAATCTGTGGTTCTTCTGGCTTATCATTTTGGTCTGTCTTTATCGTTGCGATCTCATCAACTACTTCCATGCCACTTATTACTTCGCCAAAGGCAGCATAGGCACCATCAAGACGCTGAAAATCTTTATGCATTATAAAGAATTGAGATCCAGCTGAATCATATGCCTGAGATCTTGCCATTGAAACAACTCCTCTGGTATGCTCCAGATCATTTTCGAAATCATTTTGAGCAAATTCTCCCTTAATAGAATAACCTGGTCCACCTCTTCCAGTACCATCAGGGTCCCCACCTTGAATCATAAAGTTTTCAATAACTCGATGAAAGATAAGACCATCATAATATCCCTGCTCAACGAGATAGATAAAATTATTTACTGTATTAGGGGCCACCTCTGGATAAAGCTCAACTTCAATTTCTCCACCATTTTCCATTATGATTGTAACAATAGGGTTCTTATTTTCTGCATTTGCTTCTGTCATTATAAAAAAACCTCCAATTAAAGTTAATATTAAAATAATTAATAAAGTCTTTTTCATAGCCAATCCTTTCTATTTTGTCCAATTTAAAATACTATAAATATTCTCTAAATCTTTATTTAATATAGTATTCCATCTCCAAACCAAATTCATCTTCTCTTGCAATTATATCATAATTTTCTAGATTTTTATCCAAGAATCTTACTGTTTCCTGTTTTAATTC
>CAYONR010000007.1:0-17574 GCA_964405365.1 uncultured Halanaerobiaceae bacterium | reverse complement strand
TTAAGAGTTCTATCTTCTAAATTTGATACTTCCTCTGGATCTAAATATTTCACTTCCAGGGATTCATTTTTAGGAAAAATTTCATCAGAGATTCCAAAAGCTTCATAGAGGACAATCAGATTATAAGTACTATTACCAGAAAGTTTATTATGAAAATCTTCACCAGAGAATATATTAGTAAGTTTTAAATCTTCAGCCATTATACCTATTTCTTCATAAAGTTTCCGACAGGCCGTTTCTTTTATTGTTTCCCCTAACTTCATAGTTCCTCCTGGAAGACCCCAATTATCAGTATCATTTTTAAATTGTAATAATATTCTTCCCTGATCATCTTTAGCTAGTATCGATGCTCCGACCAATATAAATGGGTCTTTACCAATTTTATTACGTAATCTTTTAATATAATCTGACATTAGCTGATTCCCCTCAGTAAAATACTTATAAATAGATTAGAGCATTTTATATTTATCGCTTAGACCTTTTGGATTATCGATAGATAGCCTATATTCAATCTTGTCTTTCGAAATTCCTTTTTCCTTAGCATATTTCTCTACTTCCTCATGAGATTCAGCTACTACTCTCTCCTCACCAACCTGATATACTTTATATTTTGCTTCACGCATTTCAAAACCCCCAGATTTTTATTGCTTAATAAAGCTTATAATAATATTTCACGATTAAAATAATTTTTCCTGCATTATTTAATCAAATAAAAACTAAAATCCTAAGTAAAGTTGAAAAGTTAGATTAAAGGCTCGAAAATTTGATAAAGGACCATCACCTATCTCTCTACCTGCTATCTCCCAGTTACTCCCAAAATCATGGGTCAATAAATAACCAGCCGATGCAGAAATATCAACTGGTCCAATAATAGAGTATGCTAAATTAATCCTTGGGTTTATCGCTACAAAACTTTTCTCCATAGTGACAGTATTATGACGCCCATCAGCTATATCCCCCACTACATTTTCAAAGTCTTCAGGATCATCAGATAAAAGCCTTAATTGCATCCCACCTGTTCCAAACAAAGCACCAGCAGAAATTTCTAGATTCCTGGTTGCATAAAAACCTCGTTTATAGAGCAGACCGCTGTAATTAATAGAAAGCTCTGATTTTTTATCTCCATACCGGCTTTCAGTAGATCCTTTAAGAGTTAATCCGCCAAACCTATTACCAATTTTTCTGCCAGCAATTCCGCTGCTACCATAAATGAATAAATTATTATTAATCTCTGGAAACCCATTACCGACCAAAATGATATTCAAATCTTTCAGATCCAAATTAAGCCAGCCAATTTCAGGACCCCCTCCTGCTCTTACATTATAACCAGTCCAGGCCGGAGATTGCTGAACTTCACTTAAAATTAAATCGATTTCATTATTTTCTTGCTCTGCCATAGCTACTAAAGGAAAAGAAAAAAACAATAGAGCAGTAAAAAGTATTATAAATAAATTTTTCATAATTTTCACCTTTTCTCAATCAATATTGAAATTTTTCATTATAATTAATGATTGTCTAATTCTTCCACCCCTTCAGCCACAACAGGTAAGTTAAGGCTATGAAATAAATTAATTAAACTCTTCATCGTTTCTGACTGGTCATTCTCCAAAAACATCTTGCCAAGATACCTATCAACTTTGATTTTATAACATAATTAATTATTCTGTATTAAATAATTCAAGATAAAAGGAGCATTTCCTGCTAGAATTTTAAAATAAGTTCAGCTTTCATTCTTATATTTTTTTTGCAAATAAAAAAGCACAGCCCGGAAAGAACTGTGCCTAAATATATAGTAATAACGTTATTACTTGATTTTAAATCTATCTACAGTAGCTGCAAGTTCTTCAGCCATCTCTGCTAATTCTTGAGCAGCACCAACTACTTCTTGAGTTGATGCAGCCTGTTCCTCGCTGGATGCTGCAACCTGCTGTGCATTAGCAGATGCCTGATCACTAATTGCCGCAACTTCTTCTATTGCTTTATTGACATTATTACTACTTAGAGCCATCTCATCTGTTTTTACAGCTATATTTTCAATTAAATCCTCAAGGGAAATAGCAACTTTCCTAATTTCTTCAAATGACTGCTCAGTAACCTGAATTGATTCAACACTATTTCCAACAGCACTATTTGTTGAATCCATTTCTTTAATAGCATCATTAACTCCATTTTGAATTTCCGTAATCAATCTACCAATTTCCTCAGTTGATTGGGAAGATTCTTCAGCTAATTCTCTAATCTCATCTGCGACTACACTAAATCCACGTCCAGCCTCACCGGCTCTAGCTGCTTCAATTGCTGCATTTAAAGCAAGTAAATTAGTTTGAGCTGCAATCCCATTTATTATCTCTATTATATCACCAATTTTACTTGAAAGCTCACCTAGTTCATTAATACTTTCAGTTACATTATCTGAACGATTTCTAACTTTTTTAACCTGTTCAATAGATTCCTGGACAGCCTGATTACCTTTATTGATATTATCAACTACTTGCTCTGATTCTTGATCCATTTTAGCAGACATATTACTAATCTGATCAATCTCTTCTGAAAGCCCATTTACATTTGTTCTTGTCTCATCAACCTGAGCTGACTGTTCCTGAGAGCCAGAAGCAACCTCTTCTATAGCTCTACCTATTTCATTAGCAGATGCAGACATTTCTTCACTTGATGCAGACATTTCTTCACTTGACGAAGCCAAATTTTCAGAGACTCTCTGAATTTGTTGAATCATATTTCTTAAATTATTAATCATCTGTTGAAAACTACTGGCTAAAACTCCAATTTCATCATCTTGATCAATCATTATATCTTTAGTTAAATCTCCATCTTTGCCAGCTATAGCTATCTCTACTAATTTACTCACAGGGCCTGTAATACTTTTTGTAACAAACACACTAGTTATTATAGCAATAATCAATGCAATGATAGCCGAAATTAATAGACTTCTTTGAAAACCCGCCCTAACCTGATCAAATTCAGCCTGATAAACATTTTCAACTTCTTCCATATAACCTATAAATTGATCACCGGCAGTTAATAAGTTTTCCTCAACTTCATCTGCTTCATTTTCTAACTCTACTAGATCAGCAAAAGCCATTTCAACCTGATCTAACGCCTCTGTGATTTCACCTAAAGCATTAAGATCCCCCATAAATATTATCTGAGATTCAAGTTCCTCAACTAAAGAACTAGCTTCAGCAATAGATTCTTCAATCTGGCTAAACAAATCCATTCTTCTCTCATAATCATCTAGATAAATTATATAATCTCTACTTAACCTGGTAAGCTCATCTATCATCCTTCTCAATTGATTAGATTGTCTACCAAGATCATTCTCTAATTCCACCTCAAGCTGAGGTCTATTTTGAGTTATTGCTCTATTAATAGCAGTGGTTCTTCTATCTATAAAGTTATCTGTTACCTCAATTAGTAGAAGCTCCTGCTCGCTATAGAAATCCCTTATTTCTTCTCTTCTATTTGTTATTTCAACTAAATTAGATATTTCATTATCATAAGTTTCAAGCAAGTTTTCAGATTGCCCCATTAATTCTTGAAACCTCTCTCTATCTGAAAACTCATCTCTTCCATTTTCTATTCTAGCATTCATCTGAGCAATAAGCTTATCCTTATCTTCAATAATCTCTTCAGATGAATTTAATATGTAATCTCTAACATAAAGTCTAACTCTAACTGCGTTTTCATTGAGTAGATCAGCTGTATTGACAATATTAGCATTGTCATCTAACATTCCTAAGTTATTATTAGCCAGAGCAACAATTATAAGTAGTATAATAATTATTAATCCAAATCCCCCGCCTATTTTTACACCTAAATTCAAATCTCTAAACTTCTTCACTTATATTTCCCCCATTCATAAAAAATAAAACCCTCAGCATTAAACTGAGGGCGCCAATAATATGTTCTGGCAGCCCGTCTATCTTTGGTAATAACCTTTAGATCGCGGCTTTGCGTCCCGATCTTTCAATCGGTTTGCCCTTTACAAAATCTTGCTTATAAACTACTACTTAATAATTATAGTACTAATAGGCTAATATGTCCAGCACTATTTAAAAATCTTAGCTTTTATTTTCTTCAAAGCTTCTCTTTCCGCTAAAGATGACAAATTAGTATTTTTAACAAACTTCTCAATAACTAAAGCATCAATTCTAGAATAATCCCTCAATGAGCATCTAATAGCTTTTTGAATGAAAAATTCATCAAAATCTTTCAATTGATTTATAATTTCATATAATGTTTCTGATAAATAGCGTCCTCTGGATTAGCTTCAGCCTCCAACGCTTTTTTAATCTTATTAATATAATCATCAATCTGCTGTACCATATGTCCACGTCTTTTATTTATTAGTTATAAAATAAAAATATTTAGGTTTAATGTTAATAACCCCCTACTCTTTCTTACTGGCAGGAAGAATAATATTAATCCTGGTCCCAATATTGAGACGACTAAGGACTTCGAAGTGGCCGTTATGCCGCTCAACAATCCATTTAGCTATAGCCAGTCCTAAACCGGTTCCTCCCGTTTTCCTGGCTCTGGATTCATCGGAACGATAAAATCGATTAAAAATATTTGGTAAATCCTCTGGAGAGATTCCAATTCCATTATCCTGAACCTGGATTACAACACCTTCATTATTTTTAAAGACTTTTAAACTAACTTCCTGGCCTGCTTCAGTATATTTCAAACTATTATCTACCAATATTCTAATCGCTTGCTTTATCAACTGTTCATCTGCTTTAATAAAGGCCGAACTCTCTAGATCTGTAATAATATTATGTTCCTGATCAATAATCGCTGTCTCTGAAATTATTTCTTCAACTAGATCAGAGCAATCAAATCTTTTCTTATTTAGTTGAATCGCCTCATTATCACCTCTAGCAAGAAATAGAAGGTGTTCAACCAACATTTTCATATTTTCAGTTTCACTCTTAATGGCATTTATAGCTTCCTGCAAGGTTTTTTCATCATGCTTACCCCAGCGGTCTATAATACCAGCGTAACCCTGGATTACAGAGATAGGTGTCCTAAGTTCATGGGAGGCATCAGAAACAAAACGTATCTGAGATTGATAGGCCTGGTTAATTCTTTTTAACATATCATTTATTGCATAAGCCAGAGATTTTAACTCATCCTGAGATCCATCAACTGAAATCTGATAATCTAGTTTTTCAGCATCTATACTACTAATAGCTCCGGCAAGATCTTTGATTTTATCATCAGGAGTTGATGAATTTAGATCAGCTATTTCAGCCTGAAGTTTCTTTGCTTTTTCAGCCATATCTGATAATGGCCTTAATGTCTCTCTGATCATCCTGTTATTCTTTCTTATTCTCCCCAGAATATAGAGCAATTGACCAGTCAGTAATATAAGAATTAAATATAAGAAAAGTTTAATATCATGGCCAATAGAATAGCTAACAAGTTGATAACCTATTTCAGCTGGAATTGCTATCTGATATCTAATTGATTCTATCTGTTCAACTGGAAGACCTGAGATTGGACCCCTCAAGCTAGATGCATCGATGGACCGCCCATTGCTATAACCTGTAACTGGAAACCTGCTCTGTATAAAACCTGGCATGACAAAAAAATCTATTTCGCTATCTATTAATTCTATTTGATAGCCAAAAACTTCTCCACCGCCAGCTGCTATTTCCTGTAATTCATCATTATTAAGAATATCTACTGCCCCTATTTCAGCCTGCCAGATTATAATTCCGAAAGATATTAAAAGCAACAAAATATTAATTGCCATAAAAGCAGAAAATAAACTTATCAACATCTTTACATTTAATTTCAATGCCATTGATGACCTGATTTTACCTGACAAACCTGAAGCTCTGCTAGTTTTGTAAGATTTATTCTTCATCTCTAATCACATACCCAACTCCACGAACTGTCTTTATCAGATTTAGACCATAAGGTTCTTCTAGTTTCGAGCGTAGATAACGGATATAAACATCTACTGAATTAGTCTCGCCAACATAGTCAAAACCCCAGATACGATCAAGTAATGTCGTCCTTTCCATAACTATATTTTTATTCTGAAGCAGATATTCTAATAGATTAAATTCTTTTCTAGTCAATTCAACTATTTGGCCATCAACCTTAACCTCCCGGCTAGCAGAATTCAGACTCAATCTATCTGTTTCTAAAATATTATTGTCTGAATCATTTTTAGATGGTTTCTTTCTTAATGCAACCCTGATCCTGGCAAGAAGTTCTTCAATAGCAAAGGGCTTGGTTATATAATCATCAGCACCACCGTCAAGCCCGGTAACTTTATCTACAACAGCATCTCTAGCCGTAAGTAAAATAACTGGTATTTCTGATACCTGCCTAATTCTCCTTAAAACTTCAATCCCGCTAAGAGCAGGCAACATTATATCCAGCAATATAAGATCAAAGGAACCAGCTTCAAAAGAAGCCAGTCCCTCTCTTCCATCTATTGCCTTAGATACTTCATAGCCCTCATGTACCAGTTCAAGCTCTATAAAGCGGGATAATTTTTCTTCGTCTTCAACAATTAGAATTTTCTCCATTATGATTTTCTCCCTTATCTTTTTTACCATCTTTAGAAAATTTGCCAGCAGCATCAGTCATTGAATCAACAGCCTGTCTGGTTGCATCTGAAACAGAATCCATCGCCTTATTTACTTTTGTTTTTTCTAAATCTGGCCCGCCAAGATTATAGCGATATCCAAGAACAAGACCAATAATCAGTGCCGGTATAACAATCCAGAAGGCGAAGAATAACAAAATGCAAAAGCAGTTAAAGGAATCTCAAGAACTAAATTATCATTTTTTATAATCTTAAAGTTATTTGCATTCCCTTTTTCGATAATCTTGCCAAGCCAGCCCATAATACTCTTTAAAGTTTCAGTGAAATTTGAGCCTCTAGTTTCATCTTCAGACTTGCTTCCTTCATTTTGAACTATTTCTTTTTCTTTCTCCTGACCTGATGATTTATAATAGCCGTTAGCTTTTGGTTTCTTTATCTTGCCTGCTTTTTCCAGATTGACTACAGCTTCTAATAAATTGCCATCAGTTTTTTCCAATTCTTTCTTTGCTTCTTCGTAAGAGATGCCTGCATATTCTCTTAGCTTTTCGACTTTCTCAAATGTTATCACTATGATAACCTCCTTATATTATTTTATAAACTAATGATAACACCGAGAAATTTAAAACCAATTGAAATAAGATTAAAATTAGATTAAAATCAGACTTATTTATTTAGGTAAACTAAAACAATACCTTAACCATAAATAAACAAGGTTCTTCTTCACTCCAAATTTCTGGCATCTCTTCAAGAGGATAAAAACCTATCGCCTTATAAAAAGACCTGGTCTTCTTATAATAGTTATCAGGGTTTGAGCCGCTCAAAGTCTTTACTGTCAAAAACTTCTTGTTATCCTTAATTAATTGCTCGCTAGCAAGTCCAATTAACTTTTTACCTATCCCTTGATTATGAAACTCCTCCAATATCCCCAGCACATAAATTTCACCTGTAAACGGATTATGATCTTTAACTGAAATAAAGCCTATAGGTATATCTCCAATCTTTACAGAAAGAAAGTATTCCTCCCTTACTCCTCTGGCATACTCTCGATTTGCATCTTCATTGCCAAACCAGTTATCTAAATCGTTAATTATATTAAAGCAGATTTCACTTTTCTGATCAGGATCATTTACTATTTTGAAATCTATATTATTTTTCTTCATATGATAACCTCCAAAACAATTTCAGATTAAATTTCTATATATCTCTAAAATTTCTGGGACAAACTCTTCAAAAGAATTATAATCATCTCTGCTGATAAGATATTTTTCTATCATCTCAACAGTAATTTCTGTCAGGTGAAAATCTTTATTTGTATGATTTTCTAATTCTTCTTGATAATATTGCTCGCCATACAATTCTCCTGATGCAACAGTTGTTACCCCTCTTAAAATCTGTTCCCGAAAAAAGATCATTGGTGAACTATAAGCCTGTGATCGCATAGAGTCTTCAACTTCATTAAAGTGTTCTGTTAAATGTTCCAGAATATAATCACTTTGAGCAACTACTGCTGGATCTATAAATGAATGACCCCATTCATGGAGGGTTAATTGATTAAAGCTAATCCCTGTTGGAAATTCAGGCTCTGCCTGACTTGATCCTCTTTCTCTAACAATCTGATAGAATTGATAGCTACCATCTGATAACTCAACTGAAGGCCCGTAACCTCCTCCTGGAAACATTGCAGGAGTAAGAATAGTATAATACTCATTCTCTGTATCTATACCAGTAAATTCAGAGAGCCAGCTTATCTTACGGCCTGCATCAAAGCCATCCATGGCTTTTTCTAGATAAACTTTGAAATCATCTCTATATTGATTAAAAAAGCTAGCAAAATCTGATTCATCTGCCAGATCTATTAAGGCTAAACGAAAATCTTCAAGAATCTCCTGTCCATCTGGACCAAATATTTTATCGAAAAAATTATCTGATTCGGCTCTACCTATTAGATAATTGCTAAATTCAGTCTTAGGCTCCAGATCTGGAAGTGGACCCAGAGTTACTATAAAACCAGGCGGGGCATCATAGGTGAACCCTCTATTTGTCAATCTCTGGGCAATCTTTATAGCCTCATGATCGCTATATTCTTCAAAGAAATTCTGAAGTTCCTGGAAATAATAATTGCCATCACCTTCAGGCCCTACTCCTCTACGATCAATCCAGGTCGTCTGAGATAATACCCCGGCTAATAGTTCAACTTCAGGAGTTATTTGAGTGTAAACACCTGCTGGAAGGCCTTCATAATTAACTGGACTGTATTCACCAGCTTGAGCTGTTGGCCCAATTATAGTTAATAATAGAAGAAACATAATTGCTAGAATAAATTTAAATTTCGAGTTCAATTGAACCACCCTTTAATCAATTTTTATAAAGGCTTTCATATCATATTCCTCAACAGGTTCAAAACCTACCTTCTGATAAAATGATTCTGTCTTTTCAGTGGAATCTGTTAACAGTACTTTCTGCCTGACATCCTGATATTCCTGCATAATCTTATTAATTAATTTCTTACCAATTCTATTTCCTTGATATTCTCTAAGTACCAGGATATCCTGAATATAAATAATTGTTTCACTATCGCCAACAGTTCTTAACAGCCCAACTAAATTATTATTATCCCAGGCAGTTAATAAATCTAGAGAATTATTAATAGCCCTGTAAAGCCTTTCTTCATCTTTAGTATAGGCAGTCCAACCAACATCATCATATAATTTTATTATACTTGCTCTATCAGGAATTATGCTTCTTTTATAATCAACCATTGTTTAGGCCTCCTGTAAATCCTTAAAATTTTAAACTAAACCAAATTGATTTTTAGTACTTAACCTAAAATAATCTTTAACCAGTTTCAGGTTTTCTTCAATAGATCTTTTTCCGTCGACATCAATAACCTTATAACCAATTTCTTTAGCCTGTTTCCTAACTCTTCTGCCAAAGAGATAATCTCTCTCCATCCAATTCTTAAAAGCCACTTCTGGCTGATTGCACTGCTCTAGAATTCCATTTTTAAAAGTTCTTTTAGAATAATGCTTAACTTGAAATTCTTTTGATGGTATTAAGTAAATAACTCTATGCTTTTCCAGGTTTAATTCTTTCAAAAGTTCTGGCAAAAGAGCAGCACTTTCAAGAATAACTTTACTATCAGATCGAAATTTATTGAGCTCGCTCAGAATCATAGGAAACCTCTCTCGATAAAATTCAATTTCCTCTTCTATCTGCTTTTGAACTGAACGCATCCAGATTTCATTCCAGCTCATCTGGGACCACTTATACATTATAGGATGTCGCTCAGGACTAGCTTTTTCTATATGAGCCTGTTCATAATCATCTACTTTAAGATATTCTAGATTATAATTTTTCGATAGTTGTTCTGCAATAGTGCTCTTACCGCTACAAGGAGAACCGCCGATAAAATATGCATTATCTATAATATTTCTTAAGTTATTATTGATCATCATAAAACCCCCACCCTATTAAAGATAAATATTTTATTGTAAAAGCAGCCCTTCCTGAATTAACAGGATAGGACTGCTTCTGCTAAATGTATCTAGCTCGCCTCCAGGCTAAATATTTAGCAAATTAAATCCTAGAGTTAAAACTTATTAACTAATAAAATTTAATTTTTTACAACATCTTTTAACTGATGATGTCCAGCTGGATGTGGTTCAAAATTAGAAATATTATCTCTTAAGCCATTAACTTCACTGGTATGAATTAAGAAGACCCAAGGAGCTTCATCTCTAATAATTTCTTGTGCTTCATAATAAGCTTCTCTTCTAGCTTCCAGATCACCGCTAGTACGGCCTATATCAAGAAGCTCGTTAACTCTTTCATTTGCCCAGAATGTTCTGTTTCCAGCTGAACCAAAAGCATCTTCATGGAATAAAGCATAGAGACCATAATCAGCATCAGCTGTAACTGATCCCCAGGCTAAAATGAACATATCATGGAGGCCATCACCAGTATCCTGGAGATAAGTACCCCATTCAAGCACCTGAACTTCCACATCAATACCAATCTGCCTCAGGTCACTCTGTACCATTTCAGAAATCTGCATTCTTAATGGATTATCATTTGTCCAGAGTGTTGTTGAGAAGCCATCTTCATAACCTGCTTCTTCTAATAATTCTCTGGCAAGTTCTGGATTAAATTCATAGGTATCCAGGTCAGGATGTGAACCCCAGACATTATCTGAAATTGGACTGCTTGCTTCCACAGCTAAACCTGTATAAACATATTCAGCAATAGCAGCAACATCAATTGCATGATTGATAGCTCTTCTTACTGATAAGTTATCAAAGGGCTCTTTTTGAACATTAAAACCGATATAATGAGTAGCTAAAGTATTATATTCGTCTAAATATAAACCATCTTCATCTCTTAATCTTTCTACATCTACTGGATCCAATGCATATGAAATATCTACTCCACCAGTTTCTACTTCAATAGCGCGGACGGTATTTTCTGGAATAGCTCTAAATCTCAATGTTTCAGCTTTAGCATTTTCTCCCCAATAATCTTCAAATCTTCTTAAATCAATATGAGAACCAGTTGACCAGTCTACAAACTCAAATGGACCGGTACCAATAGCTACTCTAGAACCATAATCGTCACCAGCTTCTTCAACAGTAGTCTTATTTAACATACCAGTAACTGGATGTGACAGATGAGTAAGCATTGGTCCAAATGGAAACTCATTATGAAGTCTAATTGTATAATCATCTATAACTTCTACATAATCTAAGAAATCTACAATATGGGCTCCATCAGCAGCAGTTTCAGGATCTGCCAGTCTTTCTAGAGTGAATTCGGCATCTTCAGCAGTAAATTCTTCGCCATTATGGAACATAACGCCTTCTCTTAACTTAAATTCCCAGGTTGTGTCGTCAATCTGTTCCCACTCAGTAGCTAAACCTGGAACTAAATCTAAATTAGTCTCCATTTTAACTAAAGTTTCATAAATCTGTGAACGGACCCGAGAAGAAGGCTGATCATTTTCACCATGAGGATCTAATGTAACTGCATCAGAAGTTGCGCCAATATTTAAATTAAAAGCCTGTACATTTACACCTATTAAAGTAACTGCCATTACCAGTATGAAAGTTATCAAAAATCCCTTTTTTAACATTAATTAATCACTCCTAATTTGAATTGAAATTCCATTTTCTATTAACCTGACAAGTAAAACTAAATTGTGCACCTCCTTCAATTGGATTTAAATCCAAAAGACAAAATTTTATTTTCAAAATATTATTTTTATTATAAGTTTACAATAATCATGTTAACATATTAACTATCTATTGTAAAGATAAAAATTAAAATTATTTAAATTAATATTAATTTTATTAACTATTTAAGATTTTATTTTAATAATAATCAATAATATTTTAGTATTTTACATAAAGAAAGCTTCGCCTAAATATCAAGGCGAAGCACAATTAAAGTCTTTTGTTTTTATTTTCCACTTATTAAATCATTTTTCCCAATATTTACGCCTAACCCTATCACCTGATTTATCAAACCTGGACCCAACCACCAGTTAGCTGGTAATTTATTCTTTATAATAAATAACCCCCAATTTCTTCTGTCTCTGACTTAAAATTATCGAAAAGAGAAAAAGGGGGTTTTAAAATAACGCCTCTATTTTTTATTTAATTTATTAACAATGCGATTAATATCTTCACCGGTAAAATTACCACCAGTGAAGGTGATTAAGTTTCTTAATGGCAGATATTCAAGGAAGTTAGGTATACCTATTTCGACTTCATTCTCGTCAAAAGATATAAACTGCTGAACCTTCGGACTATCAGCAATTTCTTCCTGAAGTATCTTCCAGGCTTCTGGATCCTGATAGATATCACCTATTGTTGAATTTTGATGAAACTCTGACCTAACTGACTCAGCTGAAGTAATAAAGTCAGTAATATCAATTTCACCGATAAGTCTAATATTCCTGGAAGAACTACCAATTAAAACCTGGTAACTTCCTGGTTCTGTCAGCCAATTAGCAATTTCTGGCTCATAGTAAGCCAGATCGGCTGCAGTTATATTAAAACTGAGTTCTTGTGATTGGCCAGGTTCCAGCTTAACTTTACTGAATCCTTTTAGTTCTTTAACTGGACGCCTCACCTGAGAATCTTCAGCTGAAATATATAACTGAGCTATCTCGCTGCCGGCCTTAGAGCCAGAATTAGTTATTGCAAATGAAACTTCAGCAACTATTTCAGTCATATTCTTTTTACTGCTATCATTTAATGGATACTGATATATCTTTAAATCATTATAATCAAAATTAGTATAACTCAAGCCATGGCCGAACGGATAAGCCGGCTTAATCTCCTTCTTATCATAATATCGATAACCAACGTAGATATCTTCCCCATATAAAACCCTATCTTTTTCACCAGGAAAATTAAGATAAGCTGGAGTATCTTTCAAGGCTATCGGAAATGTCTCAGCTAGCTTGCCAGATGGATTAACCTCACCTGTAATAATATCAGCAATAGCTCTAGCAGCTGATTGGCCACCAAGATAACCTTCCAAAATAGATGAAACATTATCTTTCCAGGGCAACTCAACTGGCGCTCCGTTAGTTAATACGACAACCGTATTAGACTGAACTGATGCAACTTCATAGATCAATACCTCTTGATTTTCTGGAATACTGAGGTTATCTCGATCCTGTCCTTCTGCTTCATAATCATCAGTAAGACCAACAAAAATAATGGCCACATCTGCATCAGCAGCATTAGTTTTAGCCTCTTCTAATAATTGACTATACTCTTGAAGTTTATCTGCTCCTGTATTGATATCTTTTTTATTTCTATAATGATTCAGCAAATAACCTTTATCAAAAGTTATTTCTGTATCATCTGGCAGATTGTTTTTGAAGCTTTCTAAGAAATCATCTAATTTAGATGGATTCACCTGAGAACTGCCCTGCCCCTGTCGGCGTAAATCTTTAGCCATTTCACCTATAATAGCAACTTTATTTTCATTATTAAGTGGCAAACTATCATCATTTTTAAGTAAAACCATTGATTCAGTTGCTGCTTTATAAGCAAGTTCGTTATAATTACTGACTTGAGCAATATCTTCAATTAAGCCATCCTGGCTTTCAGCCTTAAAAATTGTTTTAAGAAGTCTTCTAACAGCTTCATCAAAAACTTCTTCCGATAGCCTGTTGTTTTGAACTGCAGCAACTATCTCTCCATCTCTAATACCCTGACTTCCTGGCATTTCAAGTTCTAATCCTGCCTTAAGCCCCTCAACCCTATCATTAACTGCACCCCAGTCAGAGATAACGATACCATCAAAACCCCATTCTTCTCTTAAAATTTCAGTAAGTAGACGGGGATGCTCAGAACAATATTTGCCATTCACTTTATTGTAAGCGCACATTAATGACCAGGGACTGGCCTCTTTAACTGCAATTTCAAAAGATTTTAAATATATTTCTCTTAGAGCTCTCTCAGAGATTTCTGCATTAGTTGACATCCGCCTAAATTCTTGGTTATTAGCAACAAAATGTTTCAGAGAAGTACCAACGCCTTGACTCTGAACTCCATTTATATAAGCTGCTGCAAGCTTTCCAGAAAGATAAGGATCTTCTGAGAAATACTCAAAATTTCTTCCCCCTAATGGCGACCTCTTAATATTGACCCCTGGGCCTAGAAGAATATTAATGTCCATCTCCTTCGCTTCCTGGCCTAATGCAAATCCCACTTCATTAAGTAACTCAGTATTCCATGATGCTGCCAGACCTGATGCTGTCGGGTAGCAGGTAGCTTCATAACTATCTTTAATCCCTGGTTCATCAATATCTTCTCTAACTTTTCTAACACCATGAGGACCATCAGTCATTAATATTGCCGAGATTCCGCCCCCTTTAATAGCTTTTGTATTCCAGGATCCCTGACCTGAACAGAGTGAAGCTTTATCTTCAAGACTTAAATCTGATAATATTTCTTCGATTCTTTTCTCATCCATTTATTTAACCCTCCTGATAATTGTATTTAATTATTATCTATATTATTAAATTATTTCTGAAAGAGATAATGACTGATAAACCACTCATTACCATCTGCATATCCAAAAAATTCAGCAGAAGCTATAAAAAATGTTCTCCAGTAATTCCACCATTTATTAGAATCTTTTCGCCCATAGGTATCTACAAATATTTTTTGGATATCACTTTTTCTATTTTCCATCATCTGAAGCCAGGCTTCCAGAGTCTTCTGATAATGTTCTCCAGAAATTGCCCAGTGATTTTTTAAATCAAAATCATCTGCAAAATAATTAAAAAGATCCTGACTTGGCATAGTGCCGCCGGCAAAGAAATGACGGGTCATCCAGTCTGAATCAGATTTATTTTCATAAAGAAAAGGATAGGTATGATGATTGAAAATATGAATAAATAGCTTACCGCCTGGTTTTAAAGCTAAATTGATTTTAGCAAATAATTTTTGATAATTTCTCATATGCTCAAACATCTCAACAGAGACTACACGATCATATTTTTCTAGCTCTGGTTGATAATTATTGATATCTGCTGAAATAACTTTAATATTATTAAGATCTCTATCAGCTGCCTGCTGTTTTATATATTCGACCTGACTTTTAGAGTTAGATATCGCAGTTATATAGCTTTGAGACATTCTTTCTGCCATAAATAATGTAAGTGAACCCCAGCCTGCTCCTAGCTCAAGAATGTTCTGGCCATCATGGAGGTCGGCTCTAATTGCAGTAAGTTTAAGCATATCTTCTTCTGCTCTAGTTAAACATTCAGATAAATCATGCTTAGAAGTCTCTCTACTCCAATAACCAGAGCTGTATTTTAAATTATCTCCTAAAATTTTCTCGAAAAATTCTGGTGGGAGCTCATAATGCTGATCATTTGCCTTATTTGTTTTAATTGCAATAGGTTGTTCCTTCAAATCTTCAATAAACAATTTCATGCGATTACTTCTTTCTTCTACATCTTCTACTTTCTGCTTTCTAATTTTAGAGCTAAGTCTGTATTTAATAGCCATCCGCAATAACGGATCTGGAATCCAGCCGTTAGCCAGTATTTTATCTAAATTCATTTTAACCTCCTATCATTATAACTATAATTATTGGCTTTCATTTTAGTTGAGTATACTTATTATACTTTAAAACAATAAATTTTTAAAGTTGCACTGGAAAATTTCATCTTAACCTTATAATTTATTAAAAAAATCAGAAAGAGCCCAACTTTCCTTGAGGAGGAAGGGCTCTTTCTTTTCGGTATTAATATAGGAGAGTTTTTAACTGGATTGATTGCTTTCTGACAACTGGTATTTGTTTGGTATAATACCAGAGTTAACAATTTTATTAAAGAGAATTATCAGTCCTTTTATTGTTATGACTGAGGCAAAAGCTGTAGCTCCTAATTTTCCTCCTGCCCCATTTAAGTAGGGAGAAGCAAATATAAATATTAAAGCTGTGAGTACTGCTGCTATAGTCATTACTAATTCATTTGGTATTCTTTCTTTTGATGACATCCCTGCAAAAGATGCACAATATGCCATAACAGCTAAAGTTGCACCATTAACTGGATAAAAAATTGGTAATATTAATGCTGCAATAACTCCAATAAGTCCTGAACTAAAGACTGCACTGAATTTAAAACGAACATGCAAAATAAATGTGAGAACTGCTCCAATTATACTATATAAAATAAGCAAATAAATCATATTACCCTCTGGAATACTGCCACCAGCAAAATTTTGACCTGTAAAGACTGTCGCCATGACAGTACCAATAAAGGCAGTAGTTCCTAATTTGCCACCAAAACCTTTAAATGAATATTTGCCAATTACATAAACTATTCCTGCTATTATACCAGCTAAAATCAGATAACGATATCCAGGTAATAATGAATATGAAGCCATACCTACAAATGAACCGCAAAATGCTGGAACTTCATATTTCGGAGCTAAAATATAAGCTATAATACCTATCAAACCTGAAGCAAGTACCGCTGAAATCCCAAAAGTCTGGGTAAGAGCAAAAGTTGCTAAACCACCTAATACTACTGCCAAAAAATTATTGAAATCTATAACTGACAAATTAGAACTTATCTTTGCTTTTTTTAAATTTAGATTAGACCAATCTTTTCTTGTCTCATAAAGAAACCCAGAAAAAATTAGAATTAAACCAACAGTCAGTGATAAAGAAAATTGACTGGTTAAACCTATGAAAAAAGCTGCCAGTATGATTACAGTAAAAAAATCAAGAATAAGAAAGCCTGTCTTAAATAATATCAATTTAACCACCTCGAAAAACCAGATTTATTTATATTAACTTGAGTTAATTGCTTATCTTTATTATAGCAAATCATTATCAATAAGGCAATAGGCAAGATAAAAATTTTATTATGATAACTATAAAAAACAAAAACCAGCCCTATAAAAGGCTGGTATCGAGCTATATTCTATTAAATTAGTTTTATTCTTGATCTGCCACTCCAAGGTTAATGGCTGTTGTAATAGCCTGAAGATAGGCTTTACTGGTTACTGTTGAACCGGTAATAAGATCAACATCTGTTGACTGTTTATTTTTCACCCTTGTAAAAAGTTCCTCTTGAATATTATCCTGAACAAACCTTATATCTTCAATCGCATTAATATCAGTTATTTCATTATTTTCAATAACGACTTCAACTTCATTGGTCCAGCGTCTAAATTCATGCTGACCCCTATAATTGCCATCAGGAAGATCTTCTAAAGCTGCATCTGGTATTGGATCTACTAGCATATTCTGACCTTCATTTAAACCTCTTGAAAGATAAAAGAGAATAATCGCAATAATTATTAAAATTATGATAAGAACAGTTACAATTTTTCTGATCTTTCTATTCATCTAGCAGTCACCTCTATCTGTTAATAAATTTTTCTTTATTAATTAGAGATTATACTATTTATAAATATCTGTCAAGATAAATTTAAAGCTGACAATCTATTTAAAATTCA
>CAYONR010000006.1:0-24938 GCA_964405365.1 uncultured Halanaerobiaceae bacterium | reverse complement strand
TGTTTTTAGTGATTTTTAAAACTTTAAATTTTTGAAGGAGTTTTTAAATATATCTTGTATTATATATATAAGATATTATTCTTATTTTTATTGTAATTATTAAATGAAAGGGGGATAGAAGATTTACTGTTAAGGCTATTTCATAGAAAATCAAGAATAGAGTAGTTATAAAAAAATATTAGGAGGAGAATTTTTTATATGAAAAAACTTACTATTTTAGTTTTATTATTTGCATTTGTTTTATCAGCATCTGTTGTAACTATGGCCGAAGAAGTAGAGATTAAGGATCCATGGGTTTCTGAAAAGCCCCAGGGTGAGCATGGCGGTACAATTATGCAGGCAGTCTTAGGAGATCCGAGAACATTTAATACTGTTATTGCCAGTGAAACATCATCCACTGATGTTACTGATGGTCCACTTTTTGAAGGACTGGTAACCAGACATGGTGTAACAACTGAATTCATACCTAGACTTGCTCATGATTGGGAAATCAGCGAAGATGGTACAGTCTATACTTTCTATTTAAGAGAGGGCGTCCAGTGGCATGATGGCGAACTCTTTACTGCTGATGATGTAATCTTTACAATGGATGTTATTAGTGATGAGGATATTCCAACCAGTACTAGAGAAGTTCTGCAGGTTGAAGGAGAATTTCCAGAGTATAGAAAAATTGATGATTATACTGTAGAATTTGAGTTGCCAGTACCGTTTGCTCCATTTATGAACTCAATTGGGACTTATATTATTCCTGAGCATAAACTTCGCGAACCATATGAAGATGGTGAATTTACTGAAACCTGGGGTATAGATACTGACCCAAGTGAAATCGTAGGTACAGGGCCATTTAAATTAGTTGATTATGTTCCTGGTGAAAGAATTGTAAAAGACGCTAACCCTCATTACTGGCGTTTAGACCCAGAAGAAGAAAGACTTCCTTATTTAGATAGATGGGTCAAAGTTATAGTTGAGAGTACAGAAGTTCAGGATTTATTATTCCAGAATGGTGAAATACACTTTAATGCTATTCAGGGTAGAAACTATGGACGTTTCGAACAGTTAAAAGAAAGAGGAGACTTTGAATTAATAGATGCTGGCCCAACATTTAGCACTAACTTCTTAGTTTTCAATCTCAATCCTAATAACCCTAATTTAGAAGATCAACCAGAAAAGAAAGAATGGTTTGATACTATAGAATTTAGAAGAGCTGTTGCCCATGCCTTTGATAAAGATACAATGGTTAATCAGGCGCAGGCAGGTTTTGGTACTCCTCAGTGGAGTCCAGTAAGTACTCCTAATCAGCAGTTCTTAAATGAAGATGTTAGAACCTATCCTTATGATTTAGATCGCTCAAGAGAACTTCTTGAAGAAGGCGGTTTTGATTGGGATTCCAATGGTAACTTAGTTGACTGGGAAGGTAGAGAAGTTCAATTCAATATAGCCACCAATGCCGGTAATGAAGAAAGAGAAACTATTATGAATATCATTGCTGATGATTTAAGAGAAATTGGCATGCAGGTCAATACCGCTCCAGTTGAATTTAATTCATTAGTTGATCAATTGATGAATGAAAATGATTTCGATACTATTCTAATCGGTTTAACTGGTGGAGTAGAGCCTCATAGTGGTTCTAACGTTTGGAGATCTACCGGTCCACTTCATATGTGGCATCCAAATCAGGAAGAGCCTCATAGAGATTGGGAAGCCAGAATTGACGAGCTCTTTGAATTAGGAGCCCAGGCTGTTGAAACAGAACAGAGAATTGAATACTATAGTGAGTTCCAGGAAATTATAGCAGATAGAGTTCCTTTAATTTATACTACAGCACCAAATGCTATCTATGGTGTAAGAAATAATCTTGAAAATCATGAGATTAGTGCTTATGGTGGAGTTCTTTGGAATATTTACGAACAATATCTAGCATATTAGTATATTGATTTAAAGTAAAAGTTCAGATTAAGAAGGGGGATTTCCCCCCTTCTTATTTTTTAGCAATCATATTATTTTTTACTTTAGAAGGGAGAAATTTATTAATGAAAACGTATGTAATAAGAAGAATACTATATGCTATACCATTGTTATTAGCTATATCATTATTTTCTTTTTTAGTAATGCAATTATCACCTGGAGATTATTTGGATCAGTTAAGGATGAATCCAGATATATCAAGAGAGGTGCTTGATACAATGGAAAAGGATTTTGGCCTGGATAGATCAGTACCAGAACAGTATGCTCTCTGGCTAGGACAGGTATTACGTGGTAATTTAGGCAGATCATTTACTTACAGAGTACCAGTTACTCATGTTATCGGCAGTAGAGTAAGAAATACTTTAATATTATCCTTTGCAGCAATGGTATTAGCCTGGGGGGTATCAATCCCTGTAGGTATTTATTCTGCTACAAACAAATATACTATTGGTGATAATGTATTTACCAGTCTGGCTTTTGTTGGGCTTTCGATCCCCAACTTTTTCTTTGCTTTACTTTTATTATATGGAATTGTCACATTTAATTTAAACTGGCCAATTCAGGGCATGACAAGTATAACCCATGATATGATGACACCATTACAACAGACAGTTGACATATTAAAACATTTGGCTGTTCCAGCAATAGTTTTAGGAACTGCATCCATGGCAGGTCTTACCAGACAGATGCGAGGACAGATGATTGATGCAATGACTTCTGATTATGTAAGAACAGCTAGATCTAAAGGGTTAATGGAAAGAGTAGTTGTTTATAAACATGCTTTAAGAAATGCTATAAATCCTATGATAACAATTTTTGGTTTTCAAATTAGTGCATTGCTTGGAGGAGCAGCTTTAACTGAAATAGTTACAGGCTGGCCAGGTTTAGGAACATTAATGTTAAACGCAGTTCGCTCTAAAGATCTTTATTTAGCTATGGCAGGATTGATGTTAGGTAGTGTTTTATTAATTATAGGTAATCTAATTGCAGATATCTTATTAGCAGTAAGTGATCCAAGAATAAGGTATAATTAGGGGGGGATGACAGATGGAAAATAGACCATTTACTGAAGAAGAAAAAGATTTCACTCAAATTAATATTGATAAAAAAGAAGAATACTCTTTTTGGGAAGAAGCGTTCAAAAGATTGACACGGCATAAAGTTGCTATGGCTGGCGGAATAGTTGTTATAATTTTATATATAGCAGTAATTTTTGCAGGGTATTTATCCCCCTATCATCCAAATAGAACTTTTAGGCAGCATTTTTATCATCCACCGACTAGAATTCAGTTTACAGATGAAGAAGGTAGTTTAACCAGGCCATTTATTTATGGAACTGAATCAGTAGGTTGGGGTCAGTACGAAATAGTTGAAGATGAAAAATATGAGATCAAATTATTTCATAGAGGAGATCCCCATAGAATTGGACCTTTTACTACTAATTTTCAGCTTTTTGGGGTCGAAGGTTATGATCAGCCCATATTTTTATTAGGTAGCGATGGTTACGGTCGAGATCTTTTCACTCGCTTATTATATGGTGGAAGAGTCTCAATGTTTATTGGTTTTGTAGCTATTTTTATTTCAACATCCATTGGGATGTTAGTTGGCGGAGTTTCCGGTTATTACGGCGGTTGGATTGATGAAATATTAATGCGTTTTGCAGAAGTGATCCTGTCAATCCCAGGTTTTTATTTGCTCCTGGCACTGGCAGCAGTAATGCCGATAGATGTTCCTTCCCAGTTGCGATTCTTTTTTATAATTTCCATTTTAGCTTTTCGAGGCTGGGCAGGGATGGCACGTGTTATAAGAGGTATGGTTCTTTCAGCTAAAAATGAAGAATATGTACAGGCAGCAAAGGCTATTGGTGCTTCTGATAAAAGAATTATAATTAAACATGTATTACCAGTTACCACCACCTATGTTATAGTTAGTGCAACAGTTGCTGTTCCCGGCTACATAATTCTCGAATCTGGTTTGAGTTTTATTGGTTTAGGAATTCAGGAACCAGCAGCCAGTTGGGGTAATATGCTGGCATCAGCGCAGAATATTACAGCAATCACAGGTTTCCCCTGGATGCTAATACCTGGCTTTATGATCTTTATTGCTTGTTTAAGCTATAACTTATTAGGCGATGGCCTAAGAGATGCATTAGATCCAAAATCAACAATAAGATAAAGTATAAATCAATTACCTGAGGTAGTTTAAACTATCTCAGGTTTTTTCTTTTATATAAAGGATTTTAAAGCTACATAAAGAACTATAATGCAAGCAGAAATATATTAAAGGGGTGGGAGATATGGCAAAAAATAATAACTTTTTTTATATTGGGATTGCTGTGGCAATTGGTTCTGGCATTGGTTTAATTGTAAGTATGTTCTTTGGAGGCAGTCTGGCTTTAGGTATAATTATTGGTGGAGCAATAGGGCTTTTAAAAGAAACTTTCTGGAAGAGTATATAAAAGAATAAAACAGGAGAGATAATATAATGGCTAAAAAAGATATATCAGTATTTATTTCTGCAGATATGGAAGGTATTAGTTCACTGGTAGTTGGCGAAGAGGTGCGAAAAGGTAAAAGTGAGTATGATGAATTTAGAGAGATTATGACTGGAGATGTTAATGCAGCAGTAGAAACAGCTTTTGCGAATGGAGCTTCAAGGGTGGTTGTCAGAGATGCCCATGCTACTGCCAGAAACATTCTGCCAGGCAAATTAGATAAAAGAGCAGAACTAATTAGGGGATGGTCAGGAAGGCCGTATAGCATGATGGATGGGATCAATGGAAATTTTGATACAGTCTTCTTTGTCGGTTATCACTCAAGCCCAGGACTTGAAAGCGGGACCCTGGCTCATACTATCTCAGGAAAATTTCATGAAATATATATAAATGAACAACCTGCCAGTGAAGCTTTAATTAATGCTTACACTGCAGGTTATTTTGGAGTTCCAGTAAGTTTTATTTCAGGTGATGAAAGTTGCTGTAACCAGACTGAAAAACTAATTCCTGGAATTGAGACGGCAATAGTTAAATATGGTCTTGGTGGAGCAATTCGAGCATTACCACTTGTTGAAGCCAGAAAAAGAATTAAATCTGGAGTAAAATCTGGATTAAACAAATTAAGTGATTTAAAACCATTGGGTCAGGACATAAAAAGATATAATGCCCATCTTATTTATAGAAAAATCGCAGACGCTATTACTGCTGGCAATTACCCTGGCGCTGAACAGAATAATTACGAAGTTAAATTTAGTGCCGATGATTATTTTGATTTAATAACTTTTCTTCATTTTGTTAGTTAATTTAAAATAAACTGGTAACATAGAAATTTAATAATAATAAGACCAGTGCAAATAATACCCAGGAAACATATCTGACCATGTCTCCAGTGTGAATTTTAGATACTTTATTATCAAACTCTATAAATGAATTACAGACATCACAGTAAAAGTCAGGTTCAATTGGCTGCTCTGGGTGGGGTTCAATAGTGTTCTGTAAGATTGGGAATAGCGCTAGACCAATAAGAATAGGCTGAACTCCATTCCAGACTTCATAACCTGAGAAATAATTAATTCCAGTAGAGATATTAAATAAAGACTCCATCTGCTCTGGCAGCAAAGCCATGGTCATCATAATGCCGGCAAGAAAAACCATTGAAAACCTCATTGAGAATAATGGTTTTTTCTTCATATTAGGATTATTACCTTTTTTAATAAAACCAAAATACATGATCTTTATAAAAGAGAGAGCAGTACCGATTCCAGCAATCATCATTCCATAATAAATTATCTGATTATCAGTACTATGCTTAATCATCGTTTTGCTCAAATAACCATTAAAGAATGGGAAGCCTGCAATAGATAAAGCCGCAATTAAACTGGTAACAAAAGTAATCGGAATCTTCTTCCAGAGTCCTCCTAAATCCTCAAGGTTCTCATAACCGAATGAGTAAATAACAGTTCCTGCCATTACAAAGAGAAGTCCTTTATATAAAATATGGTTAATTATATGAAAACTTCCCCCAACAATACCTAATTCATTGCCGATGCCGATACCTATAATCATATAGCCGATCTGACTGACTATATGATACGATAAGATCTTTCTTATATCAGAATGGGTCATAGCAAGGATAACACCTAAAATAGCATTAAAAACCCCAAAATAAGCGATTAGCATGTTATCCATTTCTATCAACCTGTAAAGGCCATAAACTCCAATTTTTGAAGTGAAAGCAGATAGAATTACACTTATATGGAAAGGAATATTCGCATAGGTTCTTGGCAACCAGGTATGAACGCCAACAAAGGCCAGCTTAATACCAATAGATATCAAGAAAAAGATTAAGCCTCGCTCAGGCGTAGCCAAAATAATGCTTCCAGACTCTGTTACATGGAGAATTATTCCCCAGAGCAGCATAAGGCCTCCAAATACATGCATTAGTATATAATACTGTGCTGTATGCTGTCTAACAGAGTCATTAATATCATAGATTAAGAAGAAAGCTGATATAGTAATGATTTCCCAGGCAACAAAAAAACTGATGAAATCACCAACAAATAAGACCATAAAGGAAGACCCAAGATAAAAGTTAACCAGAAGAAATTCTTTTTTATTACATAAATTATATGAGTAGATAAAAGCGCCAGCACCAAAAACTATAAATACTAGAGCAATATTTCTGGATATAGCATCTACTTCCAGTAAAATTACCTCAAAATCAAGAAAGACAAAAGTTAATAATCTTTCTCCTTCCGGAAGTCCTAGCAAAACAAATAGAGAAGTAGCCAGACCAGCCATTGATATGATAAACCGTTGCCTATTATTTTTCATAAAAATAGATAATATCCCGGTTATAATCAGGATAAATCCAGGGTTAATTGGTATTGATGGCATAATTTAACCTCCCAGGATATGAGTTATAAAATTAGATTGTTCAATCAGAAACTCTGGAGCAGCATCAATTATATTTAAAATATAGCCAGGGAATAAGCCAATCATCAAACATAAACCGGCTAAAAATAATGTTGGTAGATACTCATTCACCTTTAAAAGTGGTAATTTTCCTGGGAATCCAGAATAACCCGTATAAATAGTAATTACAGGTCTTAAATAATATCCCAGTGAAAGAAAACTACCAAAAATTATCATAAAGGCAGGGACCAGATAGCCTGCTTCAACAGCTGCAGTTAAAATCAACCATTTACTGACAAAAATATTTGAAGGCGGAATTCCAACCATCGCGATTAGCATTAAGACAAAGATAATACTCATTACCGGCATCTTCTCCGCTAAACCTTTCATATCTCTAATCTGATAACTATCTGTGGCTTTATGCAAATTACCAGCAGTAAAGAAGATAGCACCTTTTAAGAAAGCATGGTTAATTAGATGAAAACTACCGGCGACAATTCCAGCTTCAGTTCCAAGGCCAAAAGCAATAATAACATAACCAAGTTGGGCTATAGTCGAATAGGCAAAGAGCCGTTTTAAATTATCCTGCTGCAGAGCGGCTGCATGTCCAAAGAGCATCGAAAGTACACCCCAGCCAACAATTAAGTTTGTAAAGATGGTCTCCTTAAAGAATTGAACTCCAAAAAAGATAAAGAGAATTCTTACTAGCACAAAGAAATAGATATTTACAACCAGACCAGAAGATAGAACAATATATGAGATAGGTGAGCCCTGATAGGCATCTGGCATCCAAGCATGCAGCGGTACAAGGGCAAACTTAACACCTAGCCCGATAACAAAGAGTGACATTAAGACCTGTCTTGTAATTATAGGTATATCAGCCAATCTTTCAGGTATTACTGCCATATTTAATGTTCCAGTGGCCTGATAGGTAAGTACTATTGCCAGTAATAAGAAAACTGAACCAATAGATCCAATTATTAAATATTCAAAAGCAGCCTCAAGACTGATATCTTCATCTTTGAAGGCGACTAGAGCATAAGAACTGATTGAGGCAATTTCAAAGAAAACATAAAAATTAAAAAGATCTGCAGTCATTGCCATTCCAGCTGCTCCCAGCAACAATACATTTATCAATAAATAAAACTTAGCAGGTTTCCTCTGAATCTCAGTAATTGAGTAAAGCAAGCTCAAAAGTGGCATAATAGCAATTAGAACAAAGATGACAAGAGTAAAATTATCTATTGAAAGATTGATAGCTATATTATTCTGCCAGTTCCCAACATTATAAACCTGGGGTAGCAAATTATTTCTATTAACAATATAATAGATAGCTATTCCAGATTGAAGAATAGCAGAAGTGAAAACTACTGGCAGGACAAACTTTTCATTTATGTAATTAAAAATTCCAATTGAAAAAATAGTAAATAATGGTATTATAATAAGCCAGATTAAAAGATCCATATTTTTTTATCCCCTTAACTTCTTGATTTCGTGAATATTTAGTGTATCATAACGGTTATGCAATTTAATAACTAAAGCAAGCATAATAGCAGTAGTGCTTGCATTAATAACAATAGCAGTTAACCCTAAAGCCTGAGGCAAAGGGTCGGCAACTAATTCAAAGGGATGATCTAAAACAGGTGCAACTGCTCCAGGGAAGTAAGCCATTGCTCCCAGGAGAAGAATGATTGAAGATTCAACAACACTAATTCCAATTATTATTTTTATCATATTAGTCTGGGTTAAAACTGTATATAACCCCATACAGATTAATAAAACAATTGTCGGATATAATAAAATCATTATTTAATCCTCCCTGGTCAATGAAATAAAGATAATACTTAAACCGGTTCCAACTTTGGCGCCAACTGCAAGATTAGATAGAGGCATTAAACCGCCACTTAATAATTCACCAGGAGTACCGAGATAAACTCCAGCCTGGCTGTTGGCTAAAAAACTGCCACCATATATTAATCCGAAGATACCGATTGCTAAAAAGAATAAGGCGCCAAAATCTTCAATTAAAGAAAGTTTGGTAACATTAAAGCGTTTAGTCATATAATGGAACCCATAGGTAAAGATTATTAAAATAGACATTGCACTAATTATAACTCCACCGGAAAATCCTCCACCAGGAGAGAGATGGCCATAAGCAATTAAAAATATACTAATAACCCAGAAGAAAGGCAATATAAAAGCAATCGACTGATGAACAATTGGTGTAAATTCGGTCTTGAGCATTGATGCTTCATGATGAGGTAAAATTAAGGCTACTATTGAAGCTGCAGTAAAGATTACAGTAGCTTCTCCAATTGTATCAAAAGCCCTATAATCAAATAGTATTGCAGTAATCAAATTTATAGCTCCTGTTTCCTCGACCCCATAATTTATATAATGCTCAGAGAGACTGAGTGTAACTTCTAAATTAGAAATATCATAAAAAGTTATCAGCAAAAATACTCCTAATAATGAGACCAGGCTGAAACTAAAGATTTTATTGAAGGAAATATTATTCATTCTATCTCCTCCGTCTTATTTATAGTTATAATAAAGAAACTGGTCATTATTCCAGCGGCAATCACAGCTTCAGCCAGAGCAAGATCAGGTGCCTGAAGTATAATTAAAAGTATTACCAATAGGCTACTGAATAACGATAAGATTACAACAGAATTTAAAAGTTTTTCAGAAAATAATGCCAGAGCAGCTGTTACAACAAGCATCACTAGAATTATACCAAAGATTAAATCAATCATCTCCAAAAATCCTTTCATGTAAGTCGTCTCTTCTCATTTTTATTACATGACCATACTGATAAGAAGCTCTACTTAATGCATGGCCAACAACAGGATTAGTAATCAAAAGAAATATAACAAGAAGCAGTAATCTAAAAGATAATGGCGAAGGCCCTTCCTGGATGATTAAACCTATTAAAATTGAAATACCTCCACCGATCAGACATTTTGAAGCTGCATGCATTCTTGAATAAAAATCAGGGAAACGGATTAAAGCAATGGCTGTTGTTAGAAAAAAGACCATCCCGCTGAACAAAAAGAACCTAACGATAAATTCTCTAATCATGCTTCATCCTCCTCACTTCTTCCTGGGGTTCCAAAATATTTAGCCATAACCAGTACATCAATAAATAATAGGACACCATAGACTAAGGCCACATCGATAAATAAGGCCCTGTTAAAATGAGCACCCAGGAGTACTAGCACGATTAATAGCATAATACCAATAGCACTAACAGCGGCTATTCTGTCAAGGGGGTGAGGACCTTTTATTAATCTATAAAATGAAATCATTGAACAGAATAAAATAAATAGTATAACTAATTCTAAATTCAAGGCAAATCCTCCCGGTCTTTATATAATATTTTAATTCTCAAAAATCTTAAGTACCCAGGGTTCAAAAGCTCCAATAATCTCTTCTTTATGATTAATATTCTCATCTAACGGGATATTAATACAGTGGATGTATAATTCGCCAGTATTTTCATTTATATCAACTGAGATAGTCCCTGGTGTTAAAGTTATTAAATTAGCCAGCATAGTTTTGCCACTTAGACTTTCAACATCAGTTTTTATTTTAACAATTCCCTGATGCAAATCTAAATCTCTTTGAAAAACCATTTTAAGAACAATAAGTGAAGATTTATAAGCCTGGTAGAAGAAAACAGGTAGAAAAAGAAAGAAAATAACTGTACGCCGTATGTAGGAAAAAATTGAAGATCTTTTTTTGGGTTCTTGTAAGAGAAAGCCCCGAAAAAAGTAAAGAGTAAAGCTACAGACTAAAAATCCCAGTATTAAATTGGCGGGAGCTAGATTGCCAGATAAAAGCAACCAGAAAGAATAAAAAGCAATAAAAACAAATGCGATTCTACCTTTATACATAAACTCATCTCCTGAAATAATTATCTTTCTTAGTTTTTCAGACTATTGCTTAAATTATACCAAATAGACTTAACTATTTCAATCTATTAAAATAACAAAAATCCTCCTGGATTTCCAGGAGGATAAAAAGAGGCAGGCTCTCACCTACCCCAAACCTGATATTAATTACTTGATCTCATTCTTTGATCTCTTTTTTGAGTCTGCCTGTACTCGCCATTTTCGCCATTTTCTAATCTTCGGTTTTCCTGGAGCTGTCTCTGTAGATTCTCTGGCTCACCGTCACATTCACCACAGTAGATCCCAGGACCTGTCTCTGCTCTCTGGAACTGGGCTGCATTGTTGACTGGTTCATTTCTGCTTTCTAGAGCAAGAGTTGAGACCCCGACTAAAAAGACTAGACCTAAAATTAAAACTGGAACTAAAAACTTTTTTTTCATTTCTTCCACCTCCACTTCTTTTTATTTTATTATTTGATCTTAAATAAAGTATAATAATCAATTGTAAAGGAAATATGAATTTAATCGTTAATATAATATAATAACAATTAAAGATTAGGGGGAAAGAGATAATGAAAATAATAATTGCTCCAGATTCATATAAAGAGAGTCTGACAGCTTTAGAAGTAGCAGAAAATATAGAAAAAGGAATTAAAGAAGCAAGGCCAGAGGCAGCTACACTAAAAGTTCCAATGGCTGATGGTGGTGAAGGCACAGTCCAGGCCTTAGTCGACGCCCATGATGGTCAGATAATTGAAGAAGAGGTAATTGGACCTGAAGGATGTAAGGTCAGAGCTTTTTATGGGATTTTAGATGATAATCGAGCAGTAATTGAGATGGCAGCTGCCTCAGGAATAGGTTATATAAATCCAGCAACTGCAGATCCCAGAAAGACGACAACCTATGGTACCGGCCAATTAATTAAATCAGCTCTCAAGAGAGGCGCCAGCCATATTATCTTAGGAATCGGCGGCTCTGCTACCATGGATGCTGGAATAGGAGCACTTCAGGCTCTTGGTTTTAGCTTTAAAGATCAGGCCGGTAATGAGATTGGCAGAGGTGGAGGCCAGATTGGCAGGATAGCTTCAGTCTCAAAAGAAAATCTCTATCCACCGGCAAAGAATATATATTTAGAGATAGCCTGTGATGTTTCCAATCCATTTTTTGGTGACAATGGAGCTGCTTATATCTATGGCCCCCAGAAAGGAGCCAGCCTGGAACAGGTAGAAGAGTTAGACCAGAATTTTCGCAAATTCAATCAGTTTGTCATGGATAATTACAATAGAGATCTCCAGCAGTTACCAGGATCTGGAGCAGCCGGTGGTCTGGGAGCAGGATTAATAACATTCTTGAATGGCGAATTAAAAGAAGGAGCAGATATAGTTGCCAGAGCCAACCAGTTAGAAGAAAAATTAAAAGGTGCAGATCTTGTAATTACCGGTGAAGGCCAGCTTGATTCTCAGACTGTCAACAATAAAGCCCCGATCCATGTTGCTCATCTGGCTAAAAAACAGGAGATACCAGTAATTGCAATAGCCGGTAGCCTCGGCGATGGATATCAGAAAGTATTTGAGGCAGGAATAGATGCAGCTTTCTCAATCATAGATAGGCCGGCCTCATTAAATAAAATAATCCTGGCCAGTCCAGAATTGCTCCAGGAGACAGCCAGGAATATAATCAATTTGATTACTTTAAGTATTTATTAAACCAGTCTACCATTTCCTGATAGCGGCGGATCCGGTGTTCAGGTTTGCCGCTTCTGGAAAGCTCATGATTCTCGCCTTTAAAAATAGTCAGTCTACTCTCAACTCCGTGATATTTAAGGGCAGTAAAGAACTGGAGAGCCTCAGTCAACCAGCAACGATAATCCTCTTCAGAATGAATCAACAATGTTGGTGTTGTAACCCTGTCAGCATATTTCAAAGGAGAAGTATCCCAGAGCTCATCAACATTATTCCAGGGGGTTGCCCCGTCAGCCTGGTCTTTAACAAAATAATAACCAATATCAGTGGTGGCAAACATTGAGACCCAGTTAGAGATGCTCCGCTGGGAGACAGCAGCCTTAAACCTGTCAGTCTGGCCAACTATCCAGTTAGTCATGTATCCACCGTAAGATCCGCCGGCAACCCCAAGCTTCTCAGGATTAATCAGGCCATACCGTTCAATGGCAGTATCTGTAACATCCATCAAATCCTGATAATCTCTACCGCCATAACCGCCTCTAATATCAGCAAAATCATTACCCTGGCCATCACTGCCTCTTGGATTACTAAAGATAACAGCATAACCCTCATTGGCCAGAATCTGAAACTCATTGAAGAAGATAGACCCATAAACAGTCTTTGGACCACCGTGAATTTCTAGTACCGCTGGATACTTTTCACCTTCCTGATAACCAACTGGTTTGATTATCCAGGCATCCAGTTCTACCCCATCTGAAGTTTCAACAGTAAAATGTTCAGGCTCAGATACCATCTTCTCAGCTAGGACTTTGTCGTTAAAAGAACTAATCTGTCTTTCTTCGCCATTCTCAAATAGATATAATTCTTGGAGCTGATTATTTCTAAAGCCGATAAAAGCAACCTGGCCATCATAAATATCAAAGAGATCAACAGTGCCTTCGTTTTCAATTATCCTCTCAACCTGGCCAGCACCTAATCTATTCAGGTAGGCATTATAACCTTCAGTTGAGATAAAATAAAGCTCGCCATCATCAACTGCAAAAGTCTGTCCTCCACCTAACCGGCAGTCATTACCGACAGAAGTCCAGAGACTCTTATCCATCCCCTCAGTTAACTGACTGATCTCATTAGTATCAGTATTAACCTTATAAAGATCAGGATTAGAGTTTAGTCCTATCTCCTCAAAATTATTGGCGGCGAAATAGATTTCAGTGTCATCCTTAAACTCAAGCATACTTATCGACCAGTCTCTATCAGTCAACTGGTGGAGATTGCCGCTGCCTAGCTCATATAGGTAAAGATTATTTGTGATTTCAGCCTTATCCTCAAAATAACTCATGGTAAAGGCAATTTTATTTCCTTTTAGAGCAAAACTGCCAACATTATTTTTATCGCCAACAAGTTCCTTAACTTCTCCAGTTTCAAAATCCAGACTATATAAATGATTCCTGTAACTATCAGTAAAACCCTTGCCATTTGACCAGTAAGGAATCTCCTCTAAAACCTGATAATCCTTATTATTTTTTAATTCCTCTTCATCTCGATCTTTCAAATCTTTCATTACAGTAAATATCAACTGTTCCTGGCTCTCAACCTTGAAATCACTGACAGCTTTATCAATAGTCTTTAGATGAATAGCCTCGCCGCCATTAATATTTATCTTATAAAACTCAGTTTCAGGTATTAATTTCTCATCATCTTTATCCTTTCGGCTGGAAGTAAAAACTATCTCCTCATTATTTAACCAGGCAAAATTCCCATCTTTTTTACCAGAGGTTAACTGATAAAAATTATCCTCATCTATATTATAGATCCAGAGATTTGAGTTATAATCATTATCATCTTTATTAGCCTGGCTGACTTTAAAAGCAAGCCTTTCTCCATCAGCTGAATATTTTAGGTCAGATAAAAACCTATATTCCAGCATACTATCAACTTTAATCTTCTCCACTGTTTATCATCCTTTCAGATATTTTCACATTATAAAATAGCCCTGGCACTAACCAGGGCTTAAAAAAATTATAAACTTTTTTCTTTTAATCTCTGAATAAACTTCTCTAATTTCTCTTTATTCTTATTCTCCCATTCGATAATAAAGTCTTTGATCATTCCTTTTTCAGTTTCAGTTAATTTTTCTACCTGTTTTTCTAATTCTTTCTCATCGGTTTCAATTTTTCTTAACTTTTCAATAGCCTTCTTCATCGGATACTGAACTTTATAATAAATTTTATCAGCCATTACTATCACCTTCTATAATATCTTTGATCTTTTTAAAATCATCAATCCCATCCCGTTCTAAAAACCTTAAATAACTTTCAATAGACATAATCCGATTATCCATGATCTTATCTTCCAGGTCAATTTCTTCAATATCAATATCATCTATTCTTTTGAAAGCAGCATTAAAGTTTTCAATTGCAAAAAGAACAGTCTCCTTCAAATCACTCATAATCAAACACCTCTCTCATAATTAATATTATTTTAAACTTATTAATCAACTCTACTTTAATTCTTAACATAATTATATCACCACAAAAAAATATTATCAAGTTTTTACATATTACATTTATTAAAATTATAAAAATATATAAATATAGCTAATATATCATTTTAAATGCACTATTTTTTTAAATTTAAAATAATTATTCGTTTGATTGCATAAAGTTCTCTAATAGTGTATAATAAACAATGGTCTCAAAAAGGAGTAGATACAAATGAGAGAGAAAGAAATTATCAATATAGCAATAATTGCCCATGTAGATGCAGGCAAATCGACTCTGGTCGATGCATTTTTAGGTCAGAGTGGAATTTTTAGAGAAAACCAGGAAGTCGTTGATTGTATTATGGATAGTGATGACTTAGAAAGAGAAAGAGGAATCACCATCTATTCAAAGAATTGCGCCATCGAACATGATGGATATAAAATAAATATAGTCGATACCCCAGGACATGCAGATTTTTCATCAGAAGTTGAAAGAGTTATTAGATCAGTCGATACAACAATCTTATTAGTCGATGCCGCTGAAGGTCCAATGCCTCAGACCAGATTTGTTCTCCAGAAATCACTGGAGAAAGGCCTAAAACCAGTTGTCTTAATTAATAAGATTGATAAGAAGAATGCCAGGCCAGAAGAAGTCAAAGATATGATCCTTGATCTCTTCATCGATCTCAATGCCAGTGACGAGCAGCTTGAATTTCCAACCGTTTATGGTATAGCAACTGAAGGGGTCGCTAAATATAACCTAGAAGATGAGGGTGAAGATTTAACTCCGCTCTTTGATACTATTATAGATAGAGTCGAAAGTTATCCAGATAAAAATGAGGAACCTCTCCAGATGCAGATTTATGATTTAGCCTATGATGATTATCTAGGCAGAATGGGAATAGGCCGGATTTATCAGGGCCAGCTTGCAAAGGGTCAGCGGGTTGAAGTCAGCAAAAGAGACGGTTCAATTAATAAAGGTAAAATCAATAAACTCTTTAGCTATGTAGGATTAAGCCAGTCTGAAATCGAAAAGGCTGAGAGTGGCGATATTGCCGTAGTTACTGGTCTCCCGGAAATCTCAATCGGAGATACAATCTGCCAGCCAGGTAAAGTTGAGGCTCTGCCAGTTATCGATATCGAAGAGCCGACCCTGTCAATGAATTTCCAGGTTAATGATTCGCCATTTGCCGGTCAGGCCGGCAAATATCTGACAACCAGGCATTTAAAGGCCAGATTAGATAGAGAATTAGAAGTCAATGTCGGCCTGGAAGTTGAGCGGACTGACGATAAAGATGCCTTTAAAGTCTCAGGTCGAGGAGAACTCCACCTTTCAATCCTTCTGGAAAATATGCGCCGGGAAGGTTATGAAGTGGCAGTTTCAATGCCTAAAGTTTTAATGAAAGAGATCGATGGCCGCCGTAATGAACCGATAGAGAGAGTCTTAATAGATGTGCCAGAGGAATACTCAGGGACAGTTATCGAGAAATTAAATAAAAGAAAAGGCCTGATGCAGTCGATGATGCAGGAGAATGGTTATGTCGAACTGGATTATCTGGTGCCGACAAGAGGTTTGATTGGTTATAAGAGTGAATTCATCAATGATACTAGCGGTGAAGGTACAATCATTCGCTCTTTTGAAAAATATGAGCCTTTTAAAGGCGAAGTTCCAGAACGAAATAATGGTGTCCTTATCTCAGCAAATAAAGGAACTGCCAGAGGCTATGCCCTTTCTAACCTGACAGACAGGGGGACTTTATTCATTGAACCTGGTACCGATGTCTATGAAGGGATGATTATTGGTCTCCATAATAGAGAAAATGATCTAACAGTCAATCCCTGTAAGAATAAGAAACTAACCAATGTTAGGTCCAACAGTTCAGACGATGCCATCCAGCTTCCGCCAGCAAAGAAGATGACCCTGGAAGATGCTCTGGAATTCATCGCCGAGGACGAATTAGTTGAAGTTACCCCTGATGCCATTAGAATTAGGAAGAAGATAACCGATGAAAAAATGCGTCTTAGAGATGCCAATTAATATATAGAAGTTTAAATATAAAATCCTGGCCAGAGCATTCTTAACTGCTCCAGCCAGGATTTATTTGATTTTAATATGATTTATCTTAAGAGACAGTATATATATCCTCCGGCTTTTCTCCGGGATTCATGCGGGAATGCTCCGGGATAGCTCCGGTATTTAACTAAAAACTTTCAAAATTATATAATCCTGAGTAACCAGTAATTAATTTTTCATTATTGTTGATATCAGGCATTTTATCAGCAGCATTCCCTCCAGAATCTGTGAATTCTATTCTAGGAGGTATGATTTTAGAGATTAAACCTTCTTGTAAACCAAGATTATTATTAAGGCGATAAAGATAATATTTATTAAAAACTTTAGAACCAATATATTTTAGTTTAATAGGATTATTTTCATCAATTATGTTTTTAGCTAGTTCCACTTTGTATTTAATGAGTTTATCTTTTTCTTCATTACCGGTACAGATTAACCCATAATTGATATAGTAATCTCCAATAACATTAGCATTAACCTGAACTAATCTTCCAGGTGTTTTTTCAATATCAAGTTCAGTTTTAAAGATGAAGCTATATTTAGTTTCAAAGTCTAATCCAGAAATTGTAAAGGAATTTAATTCATTCTTTTTGGCAGCTAGAGTATAATTTTTCTCAAAATTATTTTTATTATTTGTAACAGTTAACTTTAAATCTATATTAGCCGTTATTATGAAATTTATTCTGGCTTTCCCAGGAACCAGTTTATCGATATAGACATCATAAACTAAAGCAAAGTTTCCTGTTTCTTTTATAGAATTCCTGGCCAATTTAGTTAAAATATTATGGCCAGTTAAACCCTTGCCGGCCATCTGATTCCAGGCTTTTCTATCATAGTCAGTTAATAATTTATAATATTTACTGCCAGCTCCAAAAAGATCTCGGTTTTCTTTCTGTCTTTCAGTATTGCTAGGATTAGAGCTAATATAAGGCCTCATGACATCTAAACCATTCCATTTATAACTAATAAAACCTAAAAATTTACCACTTGCCCCGATCGACATTAACGGTCCTGTAACTTTAGCCAGAATCATCACACCTTTCCATATTTTTTTAAATAATACCTTTAGTCTATCCTATTTTAATTAAAAAGAAAAGTGGTGGGTAGTGCAAAGAAGAAATTTCACCTGAAAAATTTTTTATATCTGATATAATAGTAATAAGTATTGGAGAAATATTAGAAGGAGCATGGTATATAAATGCTAAATACAAAAACTAACCTTGAAGAAGTTAATGATACGATTGAATTAAAAAGAAGATTAAAAACAGTAAAATCTGAACTTAAAGCACTGGATACTATTTTAAATGAAGCTTATGAAGGTATTGTAGTTGTAGATAAAAACGGTTATATTACTAAATTTAATAAAGCCTATGAAAAATTTCTTGGCTTTAAAGAAGAAGATGTTAAAGGAAAATTTGTTGCTGATGTTATTGAAAATACAAGAATGCATATAATAACTCAGAATGGCGAAAAAGAAATAGGCCATATTCAGAGAATTCAGGGTAATGATATGATCTGTCATCGCCTGCCAATTTTTGATGATGATGGCGAGACAATTCTCGGTGGTGTTGGAGTAGTTATCTTTAAAGATGTTAGAGAACTTAAATCTTTAAATCAGAGGATGGAAGTTTTAGAAGAAAAATTAAATAAGCATAAAGGCGAATTAAAAAGACTCCAGGAAGCTAAATATTCTTTCGATAATATATTAACAGTTAATTCCAGAATGAAATATTTAAAAAAGATAGCTAAAAGGGCAGCAGAAAATAACTCAGCAGTTCTGCTTGATGGTGAAACAGGTACTGGTAAAGAGTTATTTGCCCATGCGATTCATAAAGCAAGTTATAGAAAATTTGGTAGATTTATTAGAGTTAATTGCGCTGCTATTCCTTCAGATCTATTGGAATCAGAGTTGTTTGGCTATGAAGAAGGGGCGTTTACAGGAGCAAGAAAAGAAGGGAAACCAGGTAAATTTGAGCTGGCCAATGGAGGCACAATTTTTCTAGATGAGATCAGTAGTCTACCGATGAAGATGCAGGCTAAACTCCTCAGGGTTATTCAGGAAAAAGAATTTACAAGAGTTGGTGGAACTGAAACTATAGAACTTGATGTTCGGGTGATTGCTGCTAGCAATGAAAATCTTGAAACCAAGATTAAAAATGATAATTTTAGAAAAGACCTTTATTATCGACTCAATGTTATAAGATTGAAACTACCTCCATTAAAAGAGAGGAAAGATGATATTCCATTGTTGGCCAGAAAAAAGCTTAAAGATTTAATTTCTGAATTTGAACTTGAAGATTTAGAGTTTGCCGATGAGACTTTAGAATATCTTAAAGCCTATGATTGGCCAGGAAATATTAGAGAGTTATTTAATGTAATAGAAAGAACCATTAATTTTGTAGAAGGCTATATAATTCAGCCCCAGCATCTACCTACAATTATAAGCGGCCAGGAGAACCCAAATAATAAGGTTTCTTTTGATAATCAAATTATTGAATTTGAAGATTCATTAGATCTAAAAGATAATATTGCTCGTCTGGAGAAAGAATCTATTAAAAAAGCACTAGCAGAGACCAACTGTAACAAATCTAAAGCAGCCAGACTATTAGGAATCCATCGCACAAATTTATATGATAAATTAGAGAAATATGATATAAAATGCGATTAATTATAAAATTTAAGATAAACTATTACTGCACCCTGGTCAGGGTGTAGTTTTTTTATACAATATTCAATCAGTGTATTTAAAAACTACAAAAAGTTATAAAGCTCTTTATATCAGTAATTATAGCAGATAATAAAATAAACTGTATAAAATAGCGACAATTGTATGAAAATTTAAAGTAATAAAATAATAAAGATAATTTTTTCACTATAGATTAGGATTGCCGTTATAGCAGCAATCTATATTTTTTTGAGCAAATAAGTTCTGGCTGGCATAGAATATGCATTATTATAATGGTGAGTATTAAAAGAAGCTTTATAAAATCGAGGAGGTTTAAAAATGTCAGTATTAGGAATCGTAATAGGTTTAGTAGGAATCATGGTAGCATGTATGAAAGGTTTAAGTATTTTGATCGCAGCTCCAATTTTTTCAATGGTCGTCGCTGGTTTTGGTGGAATGGATCTACTGCCTGCATTTATGGACACTTATATGGGTGGCGCTTCAGGTTACATAATGAGCTTTTTCCCGATGTTCTTTCTTGGAGCAATCTTCGGTAAGATAATGGAAGATACAGGTGCCGCTGCAGCTGTAGGTAACTGGATAATCGATAAAATAGGGGCAGATAAGGCTATTCTTGCAGTAGTTGTTGCCTGTCTTGTCTTAACATATGGAGGTATCAGTTTATTTGTTGTAGTCTTTACAATGTATCCCCTTGGTATGGCTATTTTTAAAGAGGCCAATGTACCAAAGAGATTTATTGCCGGTTCAATTGCCTTCGGTTCATTTACAATTACAATGACGGCAATTCCTGGTTCTCCTCAGATTCAGAATATTATCCCGACAGAATTCTTTGGAACAGATGCCATGGCCGCACCAATTTTAGGCCTGGTTGCAGCAGTTTTAATCTTTGTTGGTGGTTATACTTATCTTAAAAGAGAACTTAACAAAGCCTGGGAAAATGGTGAAAAATATGTTGAAGCAGAAGATGAAAACTTTGGTGGAGAAGATCAGGAAGGACTTCCATCTGTTGCTCTTTCAATTATTCCCCTTGTTTCAGTAGTTGTTCTTTTAAATGTTTTTGGTATGGATATAAATGCAGCACTTTTCTGGGGTAATGCAATTGCACTTATCTTACTCTGGAATAGATTTGAAGTTATCAAAGATGTAGCAGGAACCTTAAATGAAGGTGCTAATGGCTCTCTTACAGCAATCATGAATACAGCGCTTGCTGTCGGTTTTGGTTCAGTCGTTCAGGCAGTACCTGGTTTTGATGTTCTGGTTGATGTTCTAGGTGAAGTTACATTAGGAAATCCTTATCTATTTGGAGTAGTTTCAACTAATGCTCTAGCAGGTGCAACTGGTTCGGCTTCAGGAGGTATGAGTATCGCGTTAGAAGCCCTATCAGAGAGCTTTCTTGCCATGGGTGGTCAGCCTGAATTATTACACAGATTAATAGCAATAGCATCAGGTGGTTTAGATGTACTGCCTCATAATGGTGCAGTAATAACATTATTAGTTGTCACAGGTCTAACTCATAAAGAGGCTTATAAAGATATATTTGTCGTAGCTCTACTTATTCCAGTAATTGTTGGTCTACTTGCAGTAATTCCAGCAACTATTATTGGATAATTATAATTTTTAACAAAGGAGAGTAATAAATAATGGCTGTTAAAAATAAAGTTATTTCAGTACAAGATGCATGTCACTTAATCGAAGATGACTCAACAGTAGCGATAGGTGGTTTTGTCGGTTTTGGCCATCCAGAAGAAATTACAAGTAATCTTGAAAAAAGATTTTTAGAAGAAGGCAAACCAGAAAATATAACACTGGTATATGCTGCCGGACAGGGGGATGGTAAAGATAGAGGCATGAATCATTTAGCTTATGAGGGCTTAATTAAAAGAGTTGTTGGTGGCCACTGGGGTCTGTCTCCTAAATTAGGAACACTGGCAATCGAAGAAAAGATTGAAGCCTATAATTTTCCTCAAGGAGTTATTACCCATTTATTTAGAGATATAGCAGCTGGTAAACCAGGTACTATAACTCATGTCGGTCTTAAGACTCTAGCTGATCCCAGGGTCCAGGGCGGTAAACTCAATGATACTACTGAAGAGGATTTAATCGAGCTAATGGAAATTGATGGTGAAGAATATCTTCGCTATAAACCATTTCCAATAGATGTTGCAATTATTCGAGGAACAACAGCGGATGAAAAGGGTAATATTACAATGGAGAAAGAAGCTTTAACATTAGGAACTTTACCAATGGCTCAGGCTGCTAAAAATTCAGGTGGTGTCGTAATAGCCCAGGTAGAAAGAGTTGCCAGAAATGAATCATTAAATCCAAAGGATGTAAAGATACCTGGACTTTTTGTTGATCATGTAGTAGTTACTGAAAACATGGAGAATCATCATCAGTCTTTTGCTACTGAATATAATCCTGCTTTTACAGGTGAAATTAAAGTACCACTAGGTTCATTAAAACCATTGCCATTTGATGAAAGAAAAATTATAGCTAGAAGAGCAGCAATGGAATTAGTTCCTGATGCGATTGTTAATCTTGGTATCGGAATGCCAGAAGGTGTTGCTTCAGTTGCCTCTGAAGAAGGTGTCAATGAAGAAATGAAATTAACAGTTGAGTCTGGTCCTATTGGTGGAATACCTGCCGGAGGATTAAACTTTGGGGCTTCAACAAACCCAGAAGCTATTCTTGATCAGCCAAATCAGTTCGACTTCTACGATGGCGGTGGCCTGGATGTCGCATTTCTTGGTTTAGCTCAGGTAGATCAGATAGGCAATGTCAATGTGAGCCGTTTTGGTCCTAAAATAGCCGGTGTTGGGGGATTTGTTAATATTACTCAAAATGCAGAGAAAGTTGTTTACTGTGGTACTTTTACAGCTAAAGGATTGGATATTGATCTTACAGATGGTAAAATCAATATTAAGCAGGAAGGCGAGATTATTAAATTTACCGAAGAGGTAGAACAGATCTCATTTAGTGGAGAATATGCCATCGAGGAAGATCAGGAAATTATCTATGTAACTGAAAGAGGAGTTTTTGAATTAAATTCCAAAGGAATTGTCTTAACAGAGATAGCACCTGGTATCGATCTTGAAAAAGATATTTTAGATCGGATGGAATTTAAACCAGCAATTTCTGATGATTTAAAAGAGATGGATCCTGCTTTATTTGTACCAGAGAAAATGGGTTTAGATATTAATTAAATAAAAATAAGGAGTGATAAATCATGAAATTAAAAGAAAAAGTAGCAATCGTAACAGGTGGAGCTTCAGGAATCGGTAAAGGTGTAGCAGAACTCTTTATTGAAGAAGGAGCAAAAGTTGTAGTAGCTGATTATGATGTTGAAACTGGAAAAGAAACAGTAGAAGAATTAAATAAAAATGGCGAGGCTATCTTTGTTCAGGTAGATGTCTCTGATACTGAGGCAGCCGAAGCAATGGTAGAAAAGACAGTTGAGGAATTTGGTAAAGTAGATATTCTGATCAATAATGCCGGTGTTACAGCTGATGGTTTTCTCTCAAAGATGTCAGAAGATGCCTGGGATAAAGTTATTGATGTAAATTTAAAAGGTGTCTTTAACTGCTCAAAATTTGCAGCTCAGAAGATGATGGAAAGCGGTGGCGGAGTTATCTTAAACGCTTCCTCAGTTGTTGGTCTCTATGGTAATGTCGGTCAGACCAATTATGCAGCCAGTAAATTTGGTGTTATCGGTCTAACCAAAACTTGGGCTAAAGAACTTGCCGGTAAAGGTGTTAGAGTTAACTGTGTAGCCCCAGGATTTACTAATACAGATATGCTTGAAGCAGTACCAGATAAAATCTTAGATAAAATGAAAAACAAGACTCCTGTCGGCAGACTTGGTGAGATCGAAGATATAGCCAATGCTTATCTATTTTTGGCTTCAGATGATGCTAGTTTTATCAATGGTGCAGTCCTTCCAGTCGATGGCGGTTTAGTCTTAGGTTAAAAAAATCTATTAAGAGGTGATATTAAATGACAATTAGTATAATAGGAACAGGTCATACTCCATTTGGCCGTCTTGATGAATCCCTTTATGATCTATTAGAAAACGCTGGTAAAGAAGCATTAGAAAGCTCTGGAGTAAGCGGAGAAGATATTGGTAGAATCTTTGTTGCCAATTATAGTGCTGGTAGCTTTAATAATCAGGAACATTTAGGACCATATAGTCTTGAAATTTCAGAAAATCTTAAATATACCCCGGCAGTTAGAGTCGAGAATGCCTGTGCTTCAGGTTCAGCAGCAATCCAGGCAGCAAAGGATGCTCTGCTTTCAGGAGCAATTGATTATGCCCTGGTTGTTGGAGCAGAAAAGATGACAAGTCTCGATACTCAAGGAGCCATGCAGGCTCTCTCAAAGGCTTCATACTGGCCAACAGAAGGCGCAGAAGGCATGACCTTCCCTGGTCTCTTTGCTGAATTTGCCAAAGGTTATAAAGATCATCATGACCTTTCTGATCAAGAATTAAGAGAAACCTTTGCTATGATAGCTGCTAAAAATCATCAGAATGCAACTGCCAATGATTTTGCCCAGATGCCATGGGACTGCAATTATCAGGAAATTCTTGATTTAGAGGATAAGAAAAATCCTGTTATCGCAGCGCCTCTAAGATTATATGACTGCTCATTGATTACTGATGGAGCAGCAGCTGTTGTTTTAACTAGAACAGATATTGCTAAAGAAAATAATCATGAAGCTGTTGAAATTACAGCCTTAACCCATGTTACTGATTCATTAGAACTGGCTAAGAGATCAAATTATGAATTTACAGCCGGTAAGATGGCAGTAAAAGCAGCTTATGAAGAAGCAGGAATAACAGTTGATGATCTTGATTTTGCAGAAGTTCATGACTGCTTTACAATTGCAGAACTTCTTGCCTATGAAACATTGGGAATAACCGAAGATGGCGAAGGCCGGAAAGCAATTGAAGAAGGCTGGACTGCTGCCGATGGGAAATTGCCTGTTAATCTTTCAGGTGGCTTAAAGGCTAAAGGTCATCCAGTAGGAGCAACTGGTGTTTCAATGGCTGCCCTGGCTGCCAGACAGCTTAATGGCAATCCAATTGGTCTTGCTGCCGATAATCCTGAGATCGGTTTAAGTTTTAATGTTGGTGGAAGTGGAGCAACAAATTATGTTATCGTTTATCGTAAAATATAAAATTATTATTTAAATTATAAATTATATAATTACTTAAAAACCTTCCTGAGATTAACAGGGAGGTTTTTTTATA